>CAVBMG010000226.1:0-2013 GCA_963596435.1 Agathobacter sp. | reverse complement strand
AGTTATGGCATCTATTTTATCTGAATTCGATGAAGTCGGGTATAAGGAAATGATAAAGGAAGAGGCATATGAAGATGCGTATGAGGAGGCATATGAAAATGCATATGAAGAAGCATATGAAGAAGCCAGTGTTAAATCATTAATTGAATTTACACAAGACACCGGTTATTCTAAGCAAGAAGTATTTGCCATTATTAAGCAACGATTCCATTTGTCTGATGACGAAATCAATCAATATATGCAAAAATTTTGGAAAGATAAGTAAGCCACTGTTATTCTTTATAGTAAAAATTCGACAGTCATTTTCCTAATTTTGACATGACAAAAGCCGCCGAATTGGCGGCTTTTGCATATTATGGTAGGAATGGCTAATCCGCAGATTCGCCGACTCCAATTATTGATTAAACAATTAACCTAACAGAGAAAGTACACCCTGGTTGGACTGGTTAGACTGAGCTAACATAGACTGACCTGCCTGAGCAAGAATATTGGAATTAGAATACTTAACCATTTCTGTAGCCATATCTGTATCACGGATAGTAGACTCAGCAGATGTTGTATTCTCAACAACGTTATCCAAGTTCTTGATCGTATGCTCTAATCTGTTCTGAACTGCACCAAGAGCGGAACGCTGCTCAGATACCTGCTGTAAAGCAGCCTTAACTGTTTCAATAGAATTAAGAGCATTGGTATCATCCTTACCAGTAACCTTTAATCCTTCGATACCAAGGCTACTAGCACTCATAGCATCAATTTCCACAGAAATCTGATTATTCTTTGTTGCGTCTGCACCTACATGAAATGTTAATGTAAGAGCACCTGTTTCCTTAGTTGTCTTATTTGTATAACCCTCTACATCTGCTGCTGATAACTCTTTGAGATTTTTAATACTAGGATTTTTTTCGTCTGCATACATATACAAACCACCTTTGTATTTTCCATCTTTATCAAAATAACTATAAAGACCATTTTCAGCAATTTCATTACCATCTTTATCCATTAACTGTACTGCATTACCATAATCTTTATAGTTTGCTGTAGCAATCTGATTTGTTCCTATGTACTCTACTGCTTTAGCATAAGTTGTCAACTGATTAGTTCCTGCATTATCAGTTACCTCGATATCCTCTCCAGCTGCATATGTATTAACGGTTCCTGCATTAGCTCCTGCTGTATAAAGACTAATAGAAGATGTTGCTATAGCAACTTTTACTTTCAGGTCTAAATCGATATTCGTTGAATCCTGAATTGTTTTACTAACACCAGTGCCATTATATGCATCAGCTGCATTCTTGATAGTTGCATCATCTTCAATTTTATATCCTTTGGTTTCGTCACCTTCTGCAGCATTTATAGCATCTGCATACACCACAGTTCCTACATCTACTCTTGTACCAGCTTTAATGTATGTTACATTTCCATCTTTATCTGCTGTATATACTGCTTGGTCAAAAACCACCTGTTTTGCAGACAATAATCCTAAATCTGAAGCCTTAGTTGTATCCATTTTTTCGTTAGCAACAATATTAGCCGTTCTATCAGTAAAATACTGTGAATTCTTATTTAATACTGTTCCTTTTTTTACTTCTGTTCCAGTTGAATCATACAAAACTGTATCTGATGCAAATTTGACATCATTATACTCATACGTAGTCTTCTTATCTACAGTATTATCACCTTTCAACAGATATGTCTCATTGAACTTGGTTGTTTCAGATACACGGTCAACTTCTGTTACCAGGTTATCAACTTCATTTTGAATATCCTGACGGTCAGACTCTGATAATGTACCGTTAGAAGCCTGAACTGACAGTTCGTTCATTCTCTGCAGCATATCCTGTACTTCCTGAAGTGCACCTTCAGCAGTCTGTACTGCACTGATACCATCCTCAGCATTTGTAGATGCCTGTGTTAAGCCACGGATCTGCTTTCTCATCTTCTCAGAAATAGATAATCCAGCTGCATCATCTGCTGCACGGTTGATCTTATAACCAGAAGAGAGCTTCTCTGTAG
>CAVBMG010000225.1:0-2033 GCA_963596435.1 Agathobacter sp. | reverse complement strand
AGTCCAAAGTCTGTAAGACTTCTATTAAATTACACATCGTCAAACGGCAATGCAAAACGTATTCTACAGAACTATTCAGCATTTGTCAAGAATAACTCCAAAATCTACGCACTCTTTTATTTTGAGAACCTTGCATCATTTCCACATATACTTTCTTGATTGGTTCGTGCTTTGGTATTGTAATTGGCATACACCTTATTATATCATTCCATGCTGATTACACATTTCTAACAATTCCTATGTGCCCGATTAAGCAGCATCTCACCGTTTTCACGCAGCCAATCATGCCACTTATAGTATTCAGGATATACCTTCAGTATTTCTTCATAGAATCTGTCCGAATGATTCATCTCCTTCCTGTGACACAGTTCATGCACAACTACACTGTCCAGCACTTCAGGCGGCGCCAGCATAAGAAGGCAATTGAAATTCAGATTCCCCTTGCTGCTGCAGCTGCCCCACCTTGTCCTCTGGCATCTTATGGTAATACGGCCATATGTAACGCCTATCAATGGTGCATAATATCTCACCCGCTCCGGGATCACCTGCACAGCCTTTTGTCCCAGTTCCTCTATCTGCTCTATCGTAAGCGCCCCCTGTACGGCTGCATTGTTCTTCTGTGCATCTGCCATGGCGAGATGCTTTTCTATCCACTGTCTGTGCTTTTGTACAAATTGCCTAATCTCTGAATCCGAACATATAAGAGGTGCCCTGACTACCAGAGCACCATTTTTTATTTCTGCAGATATTGTTCTTCGTCTGCTTCGTATGACCTGAACGCAAAGGCCGTTTATTTCAATCAATTTTGTATCCTCTCAATGCACTTTTTCCGCAGCTGCCTCATATATCAGACGCGCAGAAACAACAAATTCATCAAACTGATCATACGCCACAGAACAGCACAGACACTGCTTCTCCTTATCTGTCCTCTGGAGGTTTTCTTGCTGTATCTTCCTGCGCTGTCCATATTCAATACTCACCTTAAGTCAGCTTTTCCAAAATATTTAGTACAATATCTTCCTGTATCCCGGATATTTTGAGAACCACTTCTTCGCACATTCATCATAGGACGCATAAGCAGGATCACCTCTATGATCTGTCAGATCATACATTTCCTTCAAGTCTTCGCCTAATGCTCTAGTGAATTTAACACTGCCGGATATATTCAGATGCTGCCAGTCTGCACATTGGGTCTGATAATCTATGCCTACGGAATATTCCGGAAGGTTGTAATTGATTCCGGTTATGCCATATTTTTCTGCAATTTCAAATGCAGCGCAATAATACAGGTGATCATGCTTATAGTCGGCATTAGGATATCCGATCAGCTGAACAGTTACGTCATTATCAACACATAATTGAAGGATCTTTTCGAAGTATTCTATCTCATGTTCATTTACATAATTAGCGGTTCTGAATGTATAGTCAATATTAGGTTCGTCATGAGCTGCAGTCTCATCTTTCTCGATATAGCCCTTCCAGCTGCTGCCCCTGTTTCCGTATGACGGCGGAATATTGAAATCTGACCAGGTCCTGCTTACGTAGTTGGTATGAATCTGAGGAAATGCCAATGCATATCCCAGGAATTCCTCCGGCTCGACGCATTCATATATGCACTGCAGCCTGCTGATCGGATTAAGAAGACCAAATGAACACAACACAGTCCTTGTTCTGTCAACTCTGTCATCAAGATAGGTTATTGCTTTAAGATCTAATAAAACCACCTTAGGCTTTTGATATTTCAGAGCTTCCTTAAGATAAAAATATGTACTCCAATATGGCTGCTCAGCCGTGGCCAGATCATAACATGCGATTCCATATTCATCCCACAGGATATTAGTATTCAGATCCGTGTATGTAAGGCTGGTTCCTATTGCCAGCACGTCTATGTTGCCCTCAGGTATACTGTAATAGTTATACAATGCACATATTCCGTAAGGATATTTCGGCGTAAGAACATAGATAACATAAGTAAGCAGCATCAGCATAACTGCCACAAATGCTGCAAGCCTTACCCAGAACAGCTTCTTTCT
>CAVBMG010000224.1:0-2038 GCA_963596435.1 Agathobacter sp. | reverse complement strand
ATCATGAAGAAGAAAAAAGTATTGGCTCTTGCACTTACAGTTGCAATGACCGCATCCTTAGCAGTTGGCTGCGGTAGTTCATCTGGTTCCGGTTCCGATGACAGTTCAAAAGAAGCTAGTGGCGGATCTGTTTACTATCTGAACTTTAAGCCGGAAGCAGACGAAGCCTGGCAGGAGTTAGCCGAGGAGTACACCGACGAGACTGGAGTTCCGGTAACCGTTGTTACTGCAGCATCCGGTCAGTATGAGACCACATTAAAGAGTGAGATGGGTAAATCTGAAGCACCTACTCTGTTCCAGGTAAACGGACCGGTTGGACTTGCTTCCTGGAAGGATTACTGCTATGACTTATCGGATTCTGATATCTACGGAGAGCTTACTTCTGAGGACTTCGCATTAAAGGATGGAGATTCTGTTGCAGGTATCGGTTATGTTATTGAATCCTACGGACTCATTTACAACAAGGCGCTTCTTGAAGAAGCCGGATATACCGAGGATGACATTACCTGCTTCGATGATCTTAAGAAGGTTGCTGAAGACATTACAGCAAGATCGGATGAATTAGGATTCAGCGCATTTACCTCTGCCGGTATGGATGGTTCTTCTGATTGGAGATTTAAAACTCATTTAGCAAATCTTCCAATCTACTATGAGTATCAGGCAGACGGCATCGACAATACAGATGCAATCAAGGGAACCTACCTTGACAACTACAGAGAAGTTTGGGATCTCTATATTAACAATTCTACCTGTAGTCCGAAACAGTTGAGCACCAAGACCGGTGATGATGCAGTTGCGGAATTTGTTACCGAGCAGGCAGTCTTCTATCAGAATGGTACCTGGGCTTACAGCGATATTTCTGATCTTGGAGATGACAATCTTGGAATGCTTCCAATTTACATTGGTGTTGACGGCGAAGAGAATCAGGGACTTTGTACCGGTACTGAGAACTACTGGTGTGTAAATAAGAATGCTTCTGAGGAAGACATTCAGGCAACTCTTGATTTCATGAACTGGTGCGTAACTTCTGAAGAAGGTACCGAGATGATGTGCAGCGCAGACGGAATGGGATTTGTCATTCCTTTCAAGGGCAACTTAGAGTCTGACAATCCGTTAGTAAACATTGCTGATCAGTATGTAGCAGATGGAAAGACTCCTGTTTCATGGAACTTCTCAACTATGCCATCTGAGCAGTGGAAGAACGATGTTGGTTCTGCTCTTACCACCTACGCAGCAGATCAGACAGACGCTAACTGGGATCAGGTAAAAACAGCATTCGTAGACGGATGGGCTACAGAAGCAGCTGCCAGCAAATAAGTTTCAAAACTTATAAGCCAAAAGTAATGAACAACTGAATTTGCAGGGGAGCAATCGCTGCTCCCCTGTTTTTATGAAAGAGGACATCTATATGGAGAAAGCAATTAAACGTTATTGGCCTATATTTGTACTTCCTACCATAGCTGCATTTATGATTGGATTTGTTATTCCATTTATAGAGGGTATCTACCTCTCCTTCTGTGAATTTACCACCATCAAGGATGCATCTTTTGTAGGAATCAAAAACTATGTACAGGCATTGCAGGATACAACCTTTACCCACGCGTTCTGGTTTACCACTGCCTTTGCTATCGTAACTTTAATTTTAATCAATGTACTGGCTTTTGCTGTTGCCTTAGCTCTCACACAGAAGATTAAGGGAACCAACATTTTCCGTACGGTATTTTTCATGCCGAACTTGATTGGTGGTATCGTTCTTGGATATGTATGGCAACTGATCTTTGATGGAATTCTCAGCAAATTTGATACAGCCTTAAAGCTTAGTTCTAAATTTGGTTTCTGGGGACTGGTCATTCTGATCTGCTGGCAACAGATCGGATACATGATGATCGTATATATCGCAGGTCTTCAATCTATTCCAAGTTCTCTTACAGAGGCCGCTAAAATTGACGGTGCAAATTCTGTACAGACTTTATTTAAAATCACCATTCCAATGATGATGCCTTCCATCACCATTTGCACCTTCCTGACCATTACGAAC
>CAVBMG010000223.1:0-2072 GCA_963596435.1 Agathobacter sp. | reverse complement strand
AAAACGGTAAGGAAGTCTGGTATTACATGAGTGACTCAGGTACCGTAACATATGGCTGGAAACAGATAAAAAACGTATGGTATTTCTTCTCGCCTGACAGTGGCAGAATGGCTATCGGATGGTTGTATAGAGGCACAGAGAACGGCAAGGAAATCTGGTATTACATGAGTGAGTCTGGTGCAACAACATATGGCTGGAAGCAAATAAAAGATGCATGGTACTTCTTTTCATATGATGGAGGGCGGATGGCCACCGGATGGCTGTACAGGGGTACGGAAAATAGTAAACAGATCTGGTATTATTTCAGCAGTTCCGGGGCAATGCAGACCGGATGGAAAAAAATAAATGGCGAATTGTATTTTTTGGACAAAACATCCGGGCGAATGGCTACAGGTTGGCTAAAGGACAATGGAAAATGGTATTGCTTATTCTCAGATGGTACAGTTATGACCGGATGGCATTTTGTAGATGATGCCTGGTATTACATGGAAACTAACGGTGCTATGTTTGTTGGTACAATGGAACAGAACGGTGCCAGTTACAGCTTTGATGCCGACGGTAAGCTATGCAGAGCTATTAGGGACAGCAACAATAATGCTCAGGTTACAAGTGAATATGTTCAAATGTCTGTTCCTGACAGAACGCAATTGGAGGAGTTACTGCTGGAAAAATTTGACGGAGATGAGACTTGCGTTATCTGCCTGATCTCGTGGATGGAAGGAGAGGCAGACTATTCGGCTGATCCTTATCTGGGATATCTTTCGGCAAGCGCCATTATAAATTCGATGCTTGATTATCCTAGCCTATGGAAGGATGGAGCAGGATTCAGAACAATGAGCGGATGGGGCAGTTATTATAGTGAGGCAAGAGTAAGAGCACGATATAATAATCAAAACCTTATGAGATCCACACTGAAATCTATATATCTCGCCCTTAAATACCCTGTAAGTGGTGTACACAACTGTTATGGTTTGTATCTGTCAGGAATGTATCCTACATATTGCTACTATATAACAGATAAGATTACAGCGGAAGGAGAACCGACGGCAGTATTCTGATTTGTGCATAATGAGGGAAATTAACGAACGAGCAGGCTGAAATAATAAAGCTTGCAGGGAGAAGTATTATGGAACGAAATCAATATGTGGATGTAGCCAGAGGAATTGCGATGATATGTATCGTACTTGGACATCTGGGCAATTCAGGGATAAATCATGTTGTTTTTACGTTTCATGTTACGATATTCTTTCTGCTTACAGGTTATTATATGAATACAAGGGCTTCTGTTGGGAATTGTATAAAAAAGAAGTTCAGAACATTGATTATTCCATATGCTGTAACCTGTCTTGCAATTTTAATTTTGGTGGTTCCGCTTAATATACTGCTTAATAATGGAGATGGTAATTTAGACAGGCTGAAATATTATTTCATGGCATCTCTGTATGGGGCGGGGGACAGCTATCAAGAACCGTTTACGATATATGGAATAGGAGCAATTTGGTTTTTACTGGCCACATTCTGGGGAGCGGTAGTTCTGAGATTACTATTGAACCTGAGTAAGATATGGCTTCGAGTATTGTTGGTAATAGCTATATTTGCTGCATCTTATTACAGCCGTTCGATATGCTGGCTTCCGTTTAGCATTCAGGCGGGTGGATGTGCGCTGCTATTTATGTATATCGGATATATTGGGCAGCGTATTGTACCTGCATTCAAACGATCTGGCACGGAGATAAAAGTAGCGACATTTTGCCTGATGCTATGGCTGTGGGTTGAGTTTATTGTTAATTTTCAGAGTTTCTGGCTCGTTCACAGTGATATAGGAAGAGGCGCAGTGGATATAATTGGAAGCATTAGTGCATGCTGCTGCGTGCTGTTTATTAGCTGGCTAATATGCCTTAAGCCTAATTTTATTGCCAATTCACTTGCATACTTGGGCAGATATAGTTTGCTGGTATTATCTGTCCACTTGGTGGAATTGGATACATTCTGGTGGTGGAACTGCGCCAAGATGATATTTGGAAGTAATATAACAGAAGCAGGATATCTGTGGTGTAGAAGAATAGGCAAAT
>CAVBMG010000222.1:0-2078 GCA_963596435.1 Agathobacter sp. | reverse complement strand
CTCCCATGTAGCTATATCCTGTTTCATCCTCTTTGACGGGGCATAGCCACCATTACCATACTTGTTGCCTTCCCATGTCTCTGTGTAGACATGACCCTTGTTATCCATAGTAGGATAGTAGCCAAGCTTTGCATCCTCAACAAGTGCTTTGATGAAGGTAGGATGATGGGGAGACTTTAGTATTCTGCCACTTTCAGGGTCTCTGCTTCCCAGATGATATGACTTGTCTTCATCATTCCACTCAGGTTGCATACCAGCTTTATAGGCAGCCCTCATGTCATAGTCATTGTCATTGGTGTCCCTAAGGTTCTTGGGAAGATTTTGCCTCCAATATCTGTAGCCAGCCTCATCTTCTATAGTCCAGCCCTTCATACTACCACCCTTTGCAAACTCATTGTATGCCTTCTTTATCTCAGGCAAGGTGGTGATGCCATTCTGAATGGCTACCTTTATCATTTCAGCCTTCTCTTTCTGTGACAGGCTGCTCCATGCATTGTCCATATATCCTCCTTCACTATGTAAATTATGTTTCTGCATATAAGCTTTTATCTCTGGACTGTGATTAACCAGTTCATCCTTCTGTTTCTCTACTTTGTCAGGATAGTCAGGGTCTCCTGGATTATACTTGTCAGGATGTTCTTTATAAGATCTAAATCCATGATCCAAGGGGGATATATCTTCTAACTCATAGTTATTACTTTTTTTCAAAGCAGGGTTAAACTCTTTGTCATAATAATCCCTGTTTTTAGCTTCTCTTAGCAAGTTTCCTTGGGAATCATACTGAAAGGCAGCAAAGGGGTTCTCCGATATTTCCTTCCAGTTGGATATAAGCATAGAAGGACTATAGAAACCTTGGTAGGACATATTGTTTGCCACACCTTTCATTACTGGGTCTTGATTCATAGAATATAGTATAGGCTGTAATCCTCTTCCTACTGTTCTTGCAGGATTGGAACCTATGGTAGATTCCTGAGCTGCTATGCCCAAGGCTGTACTAAAAGGAAGACCTGCTTTTCTGGCGTTTAGAGCAATAGAATCCAAAACATTTTCTGAGAAAGTTGCTCCTCTGTTGTTCCGTTTGTCACTGACATTATCAAAGGTAAGGGTCATTCTCTTGGAAGGGATATAAGGTATTGCATATTTCCTGTCATTTTGCAATACTTTATATTCATGTTCCTTAGTCTTTTTGTCCTGCCAATCTTTCCAAGAGAATACAGTCTTTGTACCGTCAGTATTGTATTGGGTAACTGTTCTCTTGTCTCTACTGAAATCTCCCCATCCAGGTTGTATAACTCTATTATATCCCAACCATACACCTTTACCAAACTTCCTTCCCTTTTTGTCTACATATCTCTTGCTTCTATCAAATATTGGCTCTCCCATAATACATTATGTTTTTCATTGTTATTTGAAACGTTCATAATATTCATGCCATTCTTTTGCAGAAACATACTTGGCATAACCATCTTCCACACAGAAGAGGGTATCACCAGTATCACTTACATACCATTCTCCATATTTATAACTGCATTTGTTACGCATGAATACAATGCATTTGGCAGTATTGTCATATATAGGAGCAAATGAATCCTTGTAAGCCTGAAACTCCTTGTAGGACATTTTCACTGCACTGTCAATGGGAAGTTTGGCAAATCCATATACCCAGACTGTTGAATCCTCCAGTGTCTTCACTGTGGATTGACTTTTATGAGAACAGGATATACATATAAAGATAATCAATAAAATATACAATATCTTCTTCATATCAATTCTTTTTTTGCAAAGTTATCATAAATTCCTGTATACAACAAGGACTTATGTTTTAATTTAACCTTTCTTATATCAATCTGCTTCATCCAGTATAGTCAGTTCTTGGTTTCCTCTTGCCTTGCTTTGTTCAGTAAGTTCACTCTCCACCTTCTTCTGTAGGTTCTGCAAAGACTGCACAATGCCTTCTACATTCTTCAATGCTGAGGTAATGGAGGATATTTGATACTTGGGTTTTCCCTTGTCATCTTCCTGCTCTAAGATGTCTGGTTTCTTTAAGAAAGTACTTACTGTATGTGCTGCTGTCAAAG
>CAVBMG010000221.1:0-2081 GCA_963596435.1 Agathobacter sp. | reverse complement strand
CTTTATCGTTTTGTAATTTCTTAATATAGGCTTCTCCGTTTAGAGCGAAGATGCCGATTTCTCCATTAGCAACAGATTCCTGTTGTAATACCCATGCAATCTGACCATCGTGGAATTCAGGTTCCATACTGTCACCACTAATACGGACACCGAAAGTAGTATCTTCCGGCAGGATAGATTCATCTATGCGTACAGTCTCTTTCGGTCCGTCTACAAGGAAGTTACCGGTTCCGGCTGATACGGCATTTTCAAAAATATCAATGCTTCGGAATGGAATTATCTTAGCAGTCTGCTTTTCATACATTCCGGATGCATGGAGCAGATTGATATAATCCATAGCTTTTTCCCTGCCTTCATCAGTAAGTGATGAGAAAGGATCGGCAGGATTTACTCCAAAATATGCCTCATACATGTTAGTAATACCAAGGATTCTACACACTTTGTAAAATATGGTAACGCTTGGTTCAGCAAGATTTCTCTCCCAGTTGGATATGGCTTTATAGGAAATGGTAATGCCTTCCTTTGCCAGTTCATCAGCGAGATCCTGCTGGAGCAAGCCTTTCTTTTTTCTATATGTTGAAATGATTTCTCCGATTGAGTACATACATACGCCTCTTTTCTTTCATTTTGTTGATTTCAAATGTCTCTTTTCACTCCATAGTATATAGCAATAGTGCCAATTATTCAAGTTAAAAATCCAATATAATGAGAAAAAGGACACATGTGTCCGTTGACAGTCGATTATTCTTGGGGTTATACTATGCCCTGTAAGAAACATTACTCATATACTTGGACTAAAGGTTATGGTAATGACAGATTAAATGCAGGAGGTGATGCAGATGGGAGACAGGGTAATACTTCATTCAGATATCAACTGCTGTTATGCTTCGATTGAGCATCTGCATCATCCGGAGCTTGCAGGAAAGCCACTGGCAGTAGGCGGTGACCCGGAGGCAAGACATGGGATTGTCTTAACAGCTGACTATATTGCCAAGAAGTACGGTGTGAAAACAGGAATGGCACTCTGGCAGGCAAAGCAGGTCTGCCCGGACATAACATTTGTTTCACCAAGAATGGACTTATATCTTCGGTTCTCAAGAATGGCACATGAGATATATGCAGAATATACGGACAGACAGGAGCCATATGGGATTGATGAGTGCTGGCTTGATGTGACAGGGAGCAGTTCCCTTAAAGGGGATGGATTGCTTATCGCACAGGAAATCAGCAGGAGAATGAAGTCAGAGCTTGGCATCACAGTAAGTGTTGGTGTTTCTTTCAATAAGATATTTGCAAAGCTTGGTTCAGATTATAAGAAGCCTGATGCAATCACAACTATGTATAAGAATGAGTTTAAGCAGAAAGCATGGGCACTTCCGGTAAGTGATTTACTATATGTCGGAAGGAGCACGAATCAGAAGCTTGCAAAGTTCGGTATCAGAACCATAGGTGATCTTGCAAAGGCAGATGAAGATGTGCTTAACAGTCACCTTGGAAAGATGGGCAGTATCTTATGGTCGTTTGCTAATGGCTATGATGATTCACCTGTCAAGCTGGAGAATACCCACGCTCCAATCAAATCGGTGGGAAACAGCACAACGACACCAAAGGATTTAGTATGCGATGAGGATGTAAAGATTGTTCTTTATATTCTGGCTGAGAGTGTTGCAGCAAGACTTCGTGAGAATGGATTCCGGTGCAGAGTGGTTGAGATAAGTGTCAGGGATAATGAGTTATTCTCTTTTACCCGTCAGAAAAAGATTGACCATGCAACGAATATCACCGGAGAGATAGCTGCATATGCTTATCAGATATTTAAGGAAAACTATAACTGGAGCAAACCAATCCGCAGTGTTGGTGTCCGAGGTGCAGACTTAGTAACAGATAATTATTGGGAACAGATTGATTTGTTCTCAAGTGTGGAGAAGCGTGAAAAGCAGATGAAGATGGATTCAGCGGTGGATGAGATACGCAGAAGATTTGGATTTTACAGTATCCAGAGGGGACTCATGTACCGGGACAGGATTCTATCGGCAGTCAATGCAAAAGAAGAACACACAGTACATCCACATGGGTATTTT
>CAVBMG010000220.1:1180-2107 GCA_963596435.1 Agathobacter sp. | reverse complement strand
ATCTATACAGATATCTTTCTTCCTGCTAACCGCACAGAAAAGATCCCATGTATCGTATCATGGAGCTGGTTCGGCAAACGTCCTGGCGATGGTATGAGTGAGTGGCAGATCATGGGTGTTCCGCCTCACACAGTATCTAAACTGGCTAAGTTCGAGTCATCTGACCCTGCTTACTGGTGCTACAAAGGATATGCTGTAGCAAACGTTGACGTTCGTGGTGCAGGACATTCAGAAGGAAATGTTCATATGTTCACACATCAGGACAGAGAAGACGGATATGATTTTGTTGAATGGCTTGCAACACAGGATTGGTGCAACGGCAAGATCGGTATGACAGGCAACTCTGGTGTTGCTATGCATCAGTGGGGTATTGCTGCTGAATGCCCTCCACACCTTGCATGTATCGCACCATGGGAGAGCACAACTGACCTTTATGCAGATTCTCTGTACGAAGGTGGTATACCTGCTCTTTCATTCAATGAATTTATTGCAGCTCAGGTTACTGGTCTGGGCGGCGTAGATGATCAGGTTGCTATGGCACGTAAATATCCATTCCGTAACGGATACTGGAATGATAAGTGTGCTGATTTCTCTAAGGTTAAGATCCCTGTATACCAGACAGCAGGATGGTCACACTTCCATCTTCCAGGCTCATCAAGAGCTTATATCAGATGCAAATCAAAGCTTAAATGGTTCAGAGCACACAGAGATTTCGAGTGGCCGGATACATATGATCCACAGAACATTGCTGATCTTAATCTCTTCTATGATCGTTACCTTAAGGATATCCACAATGGCTGGGAAATGACACCTAAGGTTCGTATCGATGTTATGGATGTTATGGATCATGATTATCAGGCAAGACGTCCTGAAAATGAATGGCCTCTTAAGAGAACAGAGTTCAGAAAATATTATCTTGATGCTTCT
>CAVBMG010000220.1:0-1170 GCA_963596435.1 Agathobacter sp. | reverse complement strand
ATACAGAACTTACAGGTTACATGTGGCTGCGTCTGTGGGTATCATGCGAAGGATATGATGATATGGATATGATGGTTAATATCCAGAAGGCAGACAGCGAGGGCAATTGGCTTCCATGGACAACTCTTAATGAGCCACATCCTGGTGCTTGGGGCAAGATGAGAGTTTCTCGTCGTGAGCTTTGGCCGGAAGAGATGAAGAAATACAAACTTAAAGGACAGGAATACTGGCCAGTACAGAAGAACACAAGTGAGCAGAAGCTTGCTGAGGGTGAAATTGTACCAGTTGATATTGCTATCGTTCCTTCATCACGTTTCTGGCACAAAGGACAGAAGCTTCGTATCCAGATCGCAGGCAATTACATCCGTGAGGGATGGTTTGAGCCACTTAGCTGGGACGTTGACAACAAGGGCAACCATATTATCCATACCGGCGGTCAGTATGAATCATGGCTGCAGGTTCCATACATTCCACCTAAATTCGAAACAGATGGACATGTATACAGATAATTATTTGCTGACAGCATAAATAACAATGGCAGGGAGATTACGTAGGTAATCTCCCTGCTTGACTTTGTGATTTTTTTTTGATAAAATCCAATGGTTGTGAGCCGCAACTTAAAGGCAGGACACTCCGACCTCTTTTCGGTTGCAGGCGATTATATTACAGGAGGATATTTATTATGATCACATCAGAAATCAAGGCTCAGCTTGCCAAGGAATATGGCAAGAATGAGGCAGACACAGGCTGCGTTGAGGTACAGGTTGCTATCCTGTCATACAGAATCAAGGAACTTACAGAGCATCTTAAGACTCATCCTAAGGATCACCATTCAAGAAGAGGTCTTCTTAAGATGGTAGGTAGAAGAAGAGGTCTTCTTGACTACATGAAGAAGAGAGATATCGAGGGCTATCGTCAGTTAATCGAGAAATTAGGAATCAGAAAATAATTGATTTTTTAACAGGCTTTAGGGAATATTTCCTTAAAGTCTGTTTGTATATTGTGGCAATCGCCAAGAAGTAGAAGAAGGAGAGAATAATGAGTAAAGAATTTAAAACATTTGAAATGCAGCTGGCAGGAAGAACATTGCGTGCAGATATAGGACGTGTTGCTGCACAGGCTAACGGAGCTGTACTCCTGCATTATGGAGATACAGTTGTACTTTCCACT
>CAVBMG010000219.1:0-2130 GCA_963596435.1 Agathobacter sp. | reverse complement strand
TACAACATTTGAACCGAGTCTCTAACACGTCCCGTGAACCTCGGCGTACAGCCCCCGCTCGAAACCACCTACGCTGATGTGACATAAAAGTCCCGGACAGCGGATGTGCACATTCATTAACAACATATCTATATGTTGATCTTTTTATGCACGACTGTTTGTCATATCAATCCTTATATTTAACGATTGACATATCCTGAGCTGAGATAGGATAGAATTCATATCCCTCCAGCTTGTTATTGATCGCAAGCAGATTGGCCGGGTCCTGAACATAAACAGATGCGGCATCATCTGCAAGAATCTGCTGAAGCTGCTTATAATAAACGGCCTTCTGGTCGAGATCTATTTCGGCCATTGCCTGGTTATAAACTTCATCAAACTCGGCATTTGAATAATTCGTAAAGTTGTTCGATGCTGTTGAAACATTCTTGGAAAACCATGAATTCGGTGCAAGTGCCCCATCAACTGCTACAACTGTTGCTTCATAATTACGATCCACATATACATCTGAGTACCATGTCGTAAATTCAACCAGTTCAATATTGGCTATAATTCCTGCTTCTGCAAGAGATTCTGCCAAAATCTGCGCTGTTGACTCATGAGGCGCATAGTTGTTAGGAACCGTGATCGTGAATTCAAACCCGTTCGGATATCCTGCTTGTGCAAGAAGTTCCCTGGCCTTTTCAACATCTCTTGTATAAGTTGACTCGGTATCAGCATTATAATAGAAGGATTCTGCCGGGATCATATTGGTTCCGATTATATGTGACTTGCCTCCAAATACAAATTCATTTACCAGATCTCTGTCCACGGCATAGTACATAGCCTGTCTTACGAGAACATTGTTGAAGGGTTCAATTGCATTATTAAGAAACAGTGCCTGTACATAATTAACGCTTCCTTCGAGAATATCGAAATTATCGTTAATGGCTGTTACCTGATCCGCTGTAAGATACTGATAAATATCTAATGTTCCTGCATTTAATTCATTAATAGCTGTTGTTGTATCTGTTACTATCTTGAAGGTTACTTCATCAAGATATGGGCAATTGTCCTTCCAATATTCCTCGAATTTCTCTACAACAAGGCTCTCACCCGGTGTATAAGAAACATACTTAAAAGGACCTGTTCCGATAGGATTTGCATTAACATCCGTGTCGTTTGCAGCAGGTATGATTGCACATGTAAGTTCGTAAATGAATTCTGTATTAGGCTCTCTCAGATTGATCTTGACAGTCTGATCATCAACGATTTCGATGGATTCAAAATCAGCAAATGATGATTCCTCGCCCTGGATTTCGGCGTAGCGTTCAATTGAATACACGATATCCTCTGCAGTTACAGCTGCTCCGTCATGGAATGTAATGCCGTCTCTGATTGTAAATACAATAGACTGGGCATCTTCTGCCACTTCGTAGCTTTCTGCTACTGCAGGTTCGATATTGCCGGTGGAAGTTGCCTTCACCAGCCCTTCGAACAAATTAAACAAGACTTCTCGGGTTCCTGCATATACCGCATTGTGCGGGTCAAGACTGTCGATATCCTGCGATATGCCTACAACAACAGAATTAGAAGCTTCATCATCTGTGCTTGTGCCTCCATAAACAGTGAGTGCAGCCGCTGTGACGATTGCAATTACCAGCCAAAAAGTTACAAATTTTTTCATAGTAAACCTTCCTTCTGCTTTGCGCATATATTAAATTGTGACTCACGGGATTATATTACAATCATATTCTGTTTACAAGCGATTTATTCCTGTAGTATGCATCATTTACTTATGAGGCTTTCATCCGGAAGGAAGTACTCTATCCTGACATACTGAAAATCAAACAGGCAGCAGACGCCTCCTGATTCATTTATCAAGGTGCGTCTGCTGCCTGTCTTTGGAATACAAATTATATTAGGGTATATTTTGAAAGGACAAAATTAGTTCATTTTAGCTTCCTGCGCTTTGATTGCCTCATACTTTGCAACAACGTTCTGAGCACTTGTATATACAGGAGTGTCAACCATTGCACCATCCATTGATACAGATGCAAGTCCTTTAGCAAGTCCTTCTTCTTCGAAGAATTTAATGACCTTCTTAGAATATTCTACTTCTTCTGCTGTTGGTGAATACAGTTCATGAGC
>CAVBMG010000218.1:0-2164 GCA_963596435.1 Agathobacter sp. | reverse complement strand
ATTAATCTTGCGTAAGATGTTTCTGCACAGCCTGCACAGCTTCCTGAGAACTCAAGGAGTGGCTGGTTGTACTGAGAACCGATAGGAGTAGCATCTGTAAATACAGGCTTAATCTCCTTCTTACCAACATTTGCTACTAAGTAGTCAAATACCGGCTGTTCTTCTGCCTGTGATTCCTGTGGAACCATCTTTAATGCACCCTTAGCGGCTGCCGGACATACAGTTACACATTCGCCGCATCCCATACAGTCTAATGGAGATACAGACATTGTAAACTTCATGCCTTCAGCTACTGCATGCTTAGAATCAGCAAGCTTAATCTGTGAAGGTGCTGCACTTACTTCACCTGCATCCAGAATAAACGGACGGATTGTTGCATGAGAACATACGAATGCACAGCTGTTACACTGAACACAGCTTGTAGGATCCCATTCAGGAACCATAACGGCTGTTCCTCTCTTTTCGTATGCAGATGCACCTGTTTCAAACTGACCGTCAGCAATATCCTTAAATGCAGATACAGGAAGGCTGTCACCATCCATTAATCCGATAGGATCTAACAGTTCGTTGACCATCTTTACAGTAGCCGGACGACCTGTACGGTTGATTGTCTTCTTTTCTTCTGTTGCATTTGCCCAGTCAGCAGGTACTTCTACCTTATGTACAGCATCTACACCGGCATCAATTGCCTTGTAGTTCATTTCTACAACAGCGTCACCCTTCTTGCTGTATGACTTCTTAGCTGCTGCTTTCATGAATTCAACTGCCTGATCGATAGGCATTACGTTTGCAAGCTTAAAGAATGCAGACTGTAAAATTGTATTTGTTCTCTTACCCATACCAATTTCAATTGCTTTGTCAATTGCATTGATTGTGTAGAGCTGGATATTGTTCTTTGCAATGTACTGCTTTGCTTCTGCATTCAGATGTTCAGCGAGTTCTTCGTCTGACCACTGGCAGTTAATCATAAAGATTCCGCCCGGCTTAACATCCTGAACCATCTTGTATCCCTTTGTGATGTAAGATGGGTTATGGCATGCAACAAAGTCAGCCTGATTGATATAGTATGGACTTCTGATTGGGTTATCACCAAATCTTAAGTGGCTGATTGTAATACCACCAGTCTTCTTAGAGTCATACTGGAAATATGCCTGAATGTACTTATCTGTGTGGTCACCGATAATCTTTGTAGAGTTCTTATTCGCACCTACAGTACCATCACCGCCAAGACCCCAGAACTTACATTCAACAGTACCCTTAGCAGATGTAATAGGAGCCGGCTTAACTTCCGGTAAGCTTAAGTTTGTTACATCATCTACGATACCGATTGTAAATCTTGCCTTTGGAGCATCTTTTTCAAGTTCTTTGTATACAGCGAATACTGATGAAGGTGGTGTATCCTTAGAACCAAGACCGTAACGGCCGCCTGTTAAGATAACATCATTCATGCCAGCTTCACGAAGTGTTGCTGCTACATCAAGGTAAAGAGGTTCACCTAATGAACCAGGTTCCTTTGTTCTGTCGAGTACCGCAATCTTCTTAGCAGTCTTAGGAAGAACCTTTAAGAGGGAAGCTGATACCCATGGACGATACAGTCTTACTTTTACAAGACCTACTTTTTCGCCCTTTGCTGTTAAGTAGTCGATTACTTCTTCAGCTACATCGTTGATAGAACCCATTGCAATGATTACTCTGTCTGCATCCGGTGCACCATAGTAGTTGAATAAATCATAATCTGTACCTAACTTTTCGTTAATCTTCTTCATGTACTTCTCAACAACTGCTGGAAGTGCATCATAGGCTGAGTTACATGCTTCACGATGCTGGAAGAAAACATCACCGTTTTCATGTGAACCACGCATAGCCGGATGTTCCGGATTTAAGGCATGTGCACGGAATTCTTCTACTGCTTCCATGTTGCACATTTCCTTTAAGTCTTCATAGTCCCACTTTTCAATCTTCTGAATCTCGTGAGATGTACGGAAACCGTCGAAGAAGTTAATAAATGGAACTCTGCCTTCGATTGTTGCAAGGTGTGCAACCGGGCTTAAATCCATAACTTCCTGAGGGTTTGTTTCAGCAAGCATTGCGAAACCAGTCTGACGACAGGCGTAAACGTCACTGTGGTCACCGAAAATATTCAGAGACTGTGTAGCAACTGTAC
>CAVBMG010000217.1:0-2176 GCA_963596435.1 Agathobacter sp. | reverse complement strand
CAATAATGACGGTAACATTTCTGTTAAATCATAATTATTCATGTAAGCCTACCTCCCTGCTATGCATTGTATGTTTCTTTTTCTTCTCGTTCTTTCGTGTTTCACTAATCTGCTTAGTCTGTGTATCAGTATTTTTACTGCACCTGTCCGCTATCACCTGAATATGGTCAGCCAGTTCTATATCTGCCTGTAGACTTGCCTGTTGTTCTGACTGTATCAGGCTCTTATGCTGTTTTCTTAAGCCAATTACTGATGCCAAATCTCTGTCCATATATCGTGAATCAACCAGCTCAAATCTTATAAACTCACCTTTTTCTATAAGCCATACATATGAAACAGATTCCGTATCATAAGCTGCAACAGCCTTGCCTCCAGTAAGATATTTTTCTGTATATGCTGGATTATGATATCTCATCTTATTTACCACAAGCCCAAATCTTGTAAATTTAGCTTCTGTTCTTGGCAGCAGACACAGGATAAGCTTTTCTTTAGTAACTGCAATCGTGGTACCAGCTATCAGCTTTTTACCATAATTCCATATACTGTTTGCATATGGTTTTACCCCAGCATCAAGCATCTCCTCCGTGAATGGATAATTTTCCAGCACATGTTTTGTATTGTAATGCAGAATACAGCGGACTATAACCTCTGAAAACATTTCCATTGTAAGACATGCATCCTTCCTGTAATCATGTGCACCTCTTTCCTGATAATCAGGTTCTATCACACCTTTTCCCTTAAGGTGTTTCTTATAAAATGACTGTACTGTATCAAAGAATTTCTCTACCGAGCCTTTTAATTCTGGGCGGTACGCTGGAAGATTTACTATTGTAATTCCAAGCTCTGCCAACTGCTCAAATGTATATCCAACGTATTCTGCTCCCTGGTCAGATACAATCTTTAATGGCATTTCTTTTGAATCCCATTCTTCCTCTGCTATCTCAATCCCAAAAGATTTACAGTATTCTCTTTTATCTGTGACAATATTCAGGCACATATCTCTTAAACTGTATATACCGCCTTCCCAGCCTAATGAGTATCCACAGCACAGCCCAGAATAAGCATCAATACACGCTGTAAGAATTGGTCTGCCAACTAGCTCTCCCGATTCATTTACAAGGTATATATCGCAAATCGTGGCATCAACCATTCCAGTTCCGATATATGGAGCATACTGCTGTACTCTGTCACCAGTACAAGGTCTGTTGTTTCTCTGATAGTTCGTAAGTCCATTTCTTGAAATATAGTAGTTCTGCATTTTTCTTGTCTTTCTGTAAAAATACCGATACTGATAAAAAGACGGATATTCTTTAACGAGCACTCCAGAGGCATCACAGTATTTTTCTTTAAGCATCATGGTATATGCTGTCTTGAGGCTATTCTTCTTATAGTTGTAGAAGAATTTATTTAATGACCACCGCATATTCTTTTCATCCTGCGTTAGTTCTCTTTGCTTCTCGCTCTTCTTTGGCAGAAGCACCTGCATATTCTGAAACACAAGGTATTTACACAGATATTTTCTTATGCTCTGCTTTGATATGCCATATTCATCTGATGCATTCTGTATAGCTGCATTACGCTGTTTTATATCTCCTATGAATGCAATAACTCCGGCAATCATTGTGTACCTTTTATACATAATCTGCCTGCGGTATACTTCTATAACTTCATCATCCTCGCATTCAAATCTATATTGCTGATGCAGTCTTTGTTCATTCATTGGCTCATATCCATCAAATTCTTTTAATGGCTTCCAGACAGGCATAGTCATTCTGATGCAGTCAATTACCAATAGCTGATTGTCATTTACCTGTAGGATTCTGATAATCTTATCATCACGATACAATAATTCATTTTTTGTCATTTATCACAATCCCCCAATCTGTAATGCCTCTGTGTCTCCAATAATTTCTTGATGCTTCCAGCAGCTTATAATGCATTGGCTTGATTAACCTGCTTCGATAAACACATTCCCTGACCATGATTGTCCCGTCAGTTTTCTTACAGACAAAATCTGTTGTATAATCTCCTTCTGCTAATCCTTCTAAATACACATTACATCTAAATTCTTCAACATCATCCGATTGTGACAATACATCAGCGTATGCTTCCTGTAATGCATCATATGTACGGCATATATCCATACACTTTGATACATAACGCTTTGTACACCTTC
>CAVBMG010000216.1:0-2193 GCA_963596435.1 Agathobacter sp. | reverse complement strand
CACAGCAGTATAACCGCAATAAGATATTAACAGCGACACCAGCTGAGCTTACTTTATTATTATATGAAGGTGCAATTAAATTTTGTAACATTGCTCAGGTAGCAATAGAAAAGAATGATACAGAAAAGGCACATACTAATATAGTAAAGGCAGAGATGATTATAGAAGAACTTCAATCAACACTTAATCGTAAATACCAAGTAGCAGAGGATTTTGATAATGTGTACAAGTATATCTACAGTCTTTTAGTTGACGCTAATATGAAGAAAGATACAGAAGTTCTTGATCAGGCATTGGTTGAATTAAGAGGAATGAGAGATACTTGGAAAGAGGTTATGGCAAAGGCTGGTAATTAATATATGATTACAGATAATTATCTTCAGATAATGATAGATAGTCTGCTTAAAAAGATAGAGATACTTAAGAAGGTATCTGAGCTTAATGAAGAACAGAGTGCTTTACTTGATGATAAAGAATTTGATGGAGATAAGCTTCAGAGTAATATGGAAAGCAAAGCAGCTTATATTGATGAACTTAATTCCCTTGATGAGGGGTTTCAGTCAGTATTTGACAGAGTTAAGGAAGATGTAGAAGAATATAAGGTTAATTATAAGGAGTCTATAGCAAAGCTTCAGGCTCTTATAAAAGAAGCTACATCACTAAGTGCGACTATACAGGCACAGGAATCAAGGAACAAAGTCAGAGTAGATATTAAGTTCAGACAGCTAAAAGATAATGCTAAGACAGCCAAGCGAAGTGTAAGTATGGCTAATAAGTATTATCAGAATATGAGCAGGGTAAGTTCTGAACCACAGTTTATGGATCAGAAGAAATAATACATATATTTACCGATATTTTAATGCAGGTCAGTAATAAGCATATTTCTATATTTTGACATTTGCATTATAAAATATTAAAATAAGTTTATATTAGGGCTAAAGTTAATGAACAATAGTCCGATATAATGATGTCGGGGTCAAAAGTCCATCTATAGTGCCTTGAAAAGTTCATATATTTTGTAGTAAATACAAGCCTGAATAGTTTGCTTGCTGTATAATAGAGGTATCAAAGCCACAGAATGGCTTGGAAAAGAAGGTAATCTCTATGTCATTTAAAGAAAACACTTACCAGCAAATGTCATTTACAGATAGTTTCTCCAGATTAACTGCCAGAGAACAAAAAGCACTGGAAAACTCCTGGGCAAAAGTCTTTGCAGATGAAATATTTCCCGCCATTGATGAAAAGCGTTTTTCTGTATTATACAGTGATAAGGCATCCAGACCAAATACTCCGGTCAACGTAATCGTTGGTGCGCTCATCATCAAAGAGCTTTTTGATTATTCTGATGATGAGATGGTTGAAAATCTTATGCTGGATTTTCGGATTCAGTATGCCCTGCATACAACAAGTTTTGAAGAACAGCCTTTGAGTGACAAGACCTTAAGCCGCTTCCGCAAAAGGTGTTATGATTATGAAACACTTCACAGCAAAGATCTCTACCACGATTGTGTGAAAGACTTAAGTGCTTCCATTGCAAAACTGATGGGAATCAGCGGTAAAATCAGACGTATGGATTCCATGATGATTGAATCCAACATCCGCAAACTCAGCCGGATGGAACTGATATATACCTGCATTGCAAAGCTGGCGGTGTATGTGAATAAAATCAATGATTCTGCTCTGCCTGACGATTTCAAACATTATATAGACCCTAACGATTTTAACAGAGTGATTTATCATCAGCGCGGTACCGATGCAGATGAGCGTATGGAGCAGTTATTAATGGATGCAGACAAACTTCTGGTTTTGTGTGAGTCTGATTATAATGATTCAACAGAGTATGACTTGTTTGTCAGATGCCTATCAGAGCAGACCATTGTTGAAAACGAAAAACGTAGGCTTCGCACAAAAGAAGACGGTGGCATGGAATCCAGCATGATGCAGAATCCTTCTGATCCGGAAGCCACTTTCCGAAGCAAAGCAGGGAAAGAACACCGGGGATATACGGCCAACCTTGAGGAATCTGTTGGAGCGAACGGTTCTGTTGTAACAGAGTACCAGTATGAGCAAAACAACCACAGTGACAGCCAGTTTATCCATGAGCATCTTGAGCAGATGGATAAACAGAAAGAGAAAACTGTAATCGTTGCAGATGGTGCGTATAGTGGAACAGAAAACATACAGCTTGCAGCC
>CAVBMG010000215.1:0-2218 GCA_963596435.1 Agathobacter sp. | reverse complement strand
AAAAAACAGCCCGAAGGCTGTATCCACAAAACTACTCATCTTTTTTATTCTTATCCACACCGAGGACTCCCCTCATGGTGGATGAAGCTACATGAAAGCGGTTGGCTATTGCTATATCTGTAAGCACCGTATCATCCACCGCTGAACCACAAACCACGAGAATTCTGGATCTTCTTAGCATATCTTCCGACATATCCATATAATCCTTGTACTCATCTGCATTACTGGTATCAATTACCTCCGGCAATGATAAAAGCGGACAGATTGGTGTGTAGCCTGCTTCATATAATTTTCTGCAATATCGCTTTGCAGACCTTTTGGCTCTGCTCCTGTCTGCACTCCAGGCAGATGTTACATAAGCCCACGGTTTGTTATTCATCTGCCGCCTCCTATCCCAGCTGATATGCCTGAATTCTGTATTTTCCGAGTGCAAGCATTGTCATCCTGCTTCTCAAAGCTGCGATCACATCCGCAATATCCTCATCATCAATCGCCTGTAATCCATTACAGGACTTCATGACCAGATACCCGGACGGAAGGTACGCCTCCCCATCAATGACAAGCTTTCTGCTTGCGTCATAGATCAGAATATAATCTGATTTTCCAATCATTACTGACGCACTGTTATTTCCAAAGCCATCAAGAATCCTTAATGCCTCCTTGGTACTGATATAATTCACTCTCTGTTCGCCATCCACATAGACAGCTCCCTCAGAAGACATACTGTCACATCCGATTGCACAAACCAGTCCTTCCAGGTTTTCTGCTATCTTCTCAACATATGCCATGATTTTCTCCATATCCATTTTTATCTCTCCTCTGTTATATTTTTCCTTCCGCCATATCGTGATTAACCTCTGCACGATAATAGCTGTCTATCGTTGCCGGTGCGTTATACAGTGCTGCCAGCATATACTGCTTGATGCTCCTGATCTTGGTCGTGTTTTCCTGCATACAGTTCATTACATAGCGGATATGTTCCATGTTCAGCTTCATGAACCGCCCCTTTACCACATTTACTGACTTCTCATCCCCGGCAATACGAATAGTCTTTCTTTTGGAACACACAACATCCAGAATAAGATCCATGATGCCGTCTATCATCTCGCTATCATATGGATAATCCTGTTTCAATGCCTCAATATTGAGCTGTTCCATGAAATATCTCTCGTATCCCATCCTATCCTCATCCGCTGATAAGATAGGATTAGTATTATTAAAATCAGTATTATTGTTATAAGTATTATTAGGCTGTAAATTATACAGGTCCTGACCTGTAACTTTTACTGGCGGTGAACTGTAATTTTTACTGGTCTTGACCTGTAAATTCTGCTGGTCAATGAAATTCTTCACATAGATCAGTGCCGGCCTGCCAAATCCCTGCCGGATCCTTTCGATCAGACCAAACTCCTCCAGCTCCGTCAGATACTTGATTGCTGATTTTTCTGCACAGTTCATTGCCTGTCTTATAGATGTCAGGGTGAAAATGATATACACTCTCCCCTCATCATCAATCCAGCCGTTTTCCATCGACAGAGATACCCTGTCCAGCAAGAGACCATAAAGAACCTTTCCCTCTGTGGAAATCTTCTGGAACCGGTCATCTATAAACAGCACCTTTGGAATCCTGTAAAATGCAAATTGCTGCGACTGTGCCCCGTAGAAATAATCAAATGCCATTTCCTGTTTCCTTTTTCTTTCTCATGTCTTCCACCAGCTTTTTATAGCATGGAAAACAAAACGATTTATCATGACCATACGGACACTCATGGCTGCAATTCTGCGGATGACTGATAGGTGGTCTTCCACCAATTCCGCTGTAACGCTTTCCATTCTGCCCTTCTGTATCCTTATATGCTTCTGCCACTGTAATCACCATTCCTTCCCATCAAAAAAGTGCCAGTTCCATGGCAATCACCACAGGCTGACACAATCCGTTTTTTTATAATACTTCTCCGCCTTTTGATTTTGCTGCTTTTTCAGCAGCATCTTTTACCGGAGGCTTTGTAGCTGCTTCCTTCTGCTTATCCTTCAGATCTTTTAATACGGATCCTTTCTCCTCTGATTTTTCATCAATCTCCGTTTTCTTTTCCTGCTGTCTTGCCTCAAACTTCTCTGCAAGTTCAAAAACATGATCCTTGGAATCGTAATGGTAGACATTATCAGAAAGTCTTTCCTCCGGACTTACCTCTTTGGCATTCACTTCCTGCACCATATC
>CAVBMG010000214.1:0-2258 GCA_963596435.1 Agathobacter sp. | reverse complement strand
CATCCAATTACAATAAAGTCAGCTAATGGTATTCCAAGCAGTTCTCCAGCATCCCTGATTCTCCTGAACACATTAAAATCATCTCTTGATGGAAGCGGAATACCTGACGGATGATTATGTATCACAACGATATTACTCGCTCCTATCTGCAATGCCCTCATATACACGCCTCTGGCATCCAAAAGGCTTGCATCACACAGACCATGACTTACTTCAAACATTCCAAGAAGCTTCATCCTGTTATTAAATGCACCCATATAGACATATTCATCTGCTTTTTCATCCATATGGAATCCATCCGTCATTAAGTCATATATCGCCTTAGGCTCTGTAAAATTATCAACAGCATAGGCGAAGCTGTCCTTTACCTGTAATGCTGTATGCTTGGTCTTTGTATCAATAATCAAATCATATGTTTTTATATCCATTGTCGTTTGCTCCTTTCAAAAAAGGGGACACAGATATCCTGCATCCCCAGTGTGATTTCATTCCTCAAAATAGAGGAGCGAATGTGCAATAAAACTACTTTTCCGATACGAAATTATTTAGGACTGCTCAATTTTGAGCTCTCCTATTTTTCGCTGCACAAAATTATGCCGTCAGATTATTCAACAGCTTTAAATTTCTCTATCAGCGTAGATGCCTGAACACCTGTAATCTTCTTATAATCATCTACACCAAAGTTTGATTTACAGTATTTGTTCATGGCTTCCGCAGATGTATTATGCTGGCTCATAAGTGTTTCCAGATATTTTATCTGCTTCTGTGTGACAGGCTTTTCCGCTTTCGGCTTACTGCCCTGCTTTAATTCATTAGGATTCTTACCGCCTGTACTGTCTGGCTCGATATTCATATCCTCTACATCCTGCGTAAACCTTGCTGACAGATTACCGACATTTAATGCTGCATCCACCAACGCACGCTTCTTTGCCATTTTAAGGACAGTATTCTGAACCGCATAGCCATTACTCTTTGCATATTTGCCTTCTCTGGTATTCGTGATGCCGATACCCTCACCTTTGACAACGCCGTTGTAATCAATCAGGTAGACCTTTGCTTCATAAGAAAAGAATCCGACATTGTAATCCTCAACACGATTACTTATCTCCGTTCTGGCAATCAGACCAAGATAATTAAGAATCTTCTCCGCTCCTGATTTTAATAATGTAGGTTTATTACAATGTGGAATTACACCATAATCAACACCAGCAATAAGGACAGTATCAATGAATCGGTTCATCTCATCATCAAATGTCTTTGCTTCTTCTACGGTAAGTCCTCTTGCTCCTGATGATGTCACAGGCTTTGTTTCTGGCTTAAATTCAGTACTTTCTGCATCAAACATAAGATTGTGTGGTACATTCATTTCCGCACGTTCTATCGCCTTTTTAGAGCTTTCTGTCGGCTCTATATTCTCCATCCTGCTCTCTAATAATGCTTTTAAATCTATCTGTTTACTCATAATGTTCATCCTGCCTTTCTGTGCTTATCTCAATGTGAATCTTCTGCTTGTACTGCTCTTAACATATTTCTGGTAAAGCTCTGGTTCATTCTCTTTTAATGCCTTTGTATCAAGCCTCTCACTGGTTACTCTTTTCCATGAAATAGAATGGTCATAACACTTTGCCTTGTCATAATCACCCATGAACTCCTTGATATGGTTAGCGGCTTCCTGCTTCTTTGCCTTCGCATTATCCTCTTCTACAGATGCTTCAAAGTATGCATCCACCCATTCAACAGCATCATCAGGCAGTATGATTTCATCCTCAATCCCGCCATGATAAATGTTATCTAACAGGTTCTTAGCGGCATCTGAGCCATCCATTTCAGGTCTAATCATGTTCTGAACCTTATTCCAGAACTCTTTTTCTACAGCAATAAGCATCTGCTGTATCTCTTCATCCGCATCCACCTCATAGACACGGAACGCATTGCCACCAATAAGGACAGCAACATATGCTTTTTTAACTCCTGTGACTGTAAGATAATGCTGTACCTGTGTCTGATAATAAGTTGGAACTCCTTCTTCCCATTCAGAACGCTTATACTCGCTGGCTGTCTTTATTTCCAGAATAGCAGGATTTCCGTCCTCATCTTCTGTAAGTCCATCAATATCAGCAAGCATAAATGGATATTCTGGATGCTGTAGCATGGCATGTACTTCAACCACTATCTTACCAGTAACCTTAGCAAAATGATTACGGATGACTGGCTCCATGATGGTTCCCCACTCCATAGCTTCATTTTCCTGTGTATCA
>CAVBMG010000213.1:1116-2267 GCA_963596435.1 Agathobacter sp. | reverse complement strand
CGTAGTGGCTGCGATTCCAGTCGAACAGCTGGGAACCATGCAGGCGAAGACAACAACGGATGTCAGAACAACAAGCATTGATGCCATATTTAAGGCTGTATACAATGCAGATGGTACTAACGATGCAATTGATAAAAAAATAACTAAAGTACCAGATGCAAATTCTTATGGACGTGATACCGTATCAGATACATATGCGGTTAAAATGTCATATAATAATGTATCCGCAACATACGATAAGGAATTTAGAATAACAGGTCGAAACAATAAGGCAAGCAATAACTATGTTATTCTGGAATATGCGGGCGAAGACAAAACAGCAGAAGTTGATTTAAGTGCGAATCGTTATACCGAATATTTTATCATTACACGTGACTATGTTGATCAGGTAGAAAAAATATTGGACAGAGATCAATATAAAGTAGATTTTGACGTGGATTCTTCGAATACAACTGTATCTGATAAAGATAGTATAGAGCATACGATTCCAGCCCAGCTTGTCTATACAACTGGCAGAACATATTCTAATAATTTGCAGAGCAATACCATTGAGGCAAATGGTAAGAAATATTCTTACTCATCTTCTAAGGTTGATACTGCAACAGTATTCAGCAGTTTTGCACAGGCTGTATATAATACTAGGATTGCAGAAATTGATGCATATAATCAGGCAATAACTAATTTATTAAAGGATGCATCGAATTTAACTACAACAGAATTTAATACTCGTCTTACGGATGATAATATTACTACAGATAGATATAACCAGTTAAAAACACTTACTATATCATATAATGAGAATACCTCAGATTCTTCAAATGTTATTTATGGAGTTGATGATAAAGAGGATTACTTAAAATATATTATCCTGAAGCGTTTTTGTGCAGATAATAATAATTTTTCACTGGATGGTTTTACCCTGTTGAATTTGACAGATAAGGTAACGGATTCAACGGACACTAAGGCAGTGGGTGTCTATGTTCCACAATGGACTTCTACACCGTTAGATAAAGATAAGGACTCCAGAGCAAATTATATTAGAGAGAATGGTTTTATTTCATTTGAAAATCCTATTACAATTTCTGGTATAGGAAATGATGCATTCAACAGAGAAGGCAGACAGGCAGATAGCTTAGATCCTGTCAGTGTAG
>CAVBMG010000213.1:0-1106 GCA_963596435.1 Agathobacter sp. | reverse complement strand
ACTTGGAAGTGTCAACTTATCATTCTGTAAGGTAGTTGGAAATGATGCATTTTACGACTGTACGAACCTGACTTCTGTAGAGTTTGGTAATGAAGGAAGCCTGCAGTCAACACAGGTTTTAGGAGCCAGATCATTCTATAACTGCCAGAAATTAACAGGGATTACTTTCCCTAAATCATTGACTGATGTGGGAACAGCCTGCTTTGCCAAATCAGGTTTAAAATCATTTGGAATGAGTACAGTAAGTACAGCGGGAGAAACAGGAAGCAGCAGTCTTACAATATGGCCTTTTGGATTCTATGACTGTGCAGATTTATCAGGTGATACAGCTTCATATTTTAATCCCAATGTTACTATTGTGCTGGGATTGGGATGCTTTGCCACATCAGGAAGCAATTCTTTGGAGACATTTACATTCCCGACTAATTTAAGAGAGTTTATCAGTTCAACATCTGATGAGTTTGGAATAGAGGAAGCACTGGATGCAGTAGATAATGTTCCACCAAGCTCTAACACAGCAGGAGAAATATATTATGACTACATTCTTGCAGGAAGAACTTCATTAAGTACAGTTAATTTCCCAGGTACATTATTTAACTGTAAGATTCCTGACAATACCTTAATGGGATGTCAAAATCTTGGATGCGTTGTCTTTGGTGAGGCGAGTTACAGAGAAGACAGCAGTCATTGCCAGGGTGTAACCTTTGATGCTCCGGATACTGACGAAGATACATATGATTCAGATTCAGATGGTGAATACTTATTCCAGGATATCACAAATAAAAATTTCTACGTAAAGGGTCCTGGATTTAAGGTAGATGGAAGCACTCCAACAGAATTAAGAGTTCGAACCAAAGCTTCTAAGACAGCAGTCAGTGACTATGTTCCATATGTCTATCTGAACGAATCCAACAATGAACAGATTGAAGCTACCTATGGCGATTATGTTGCTACAGTAGTTATAAATTCTGATGGTACAGCAACCTTAAAGAGCTATAATTTTGTAGGAAGTAAGAAATCTACTATTCGTAACCTTGAAGTACCTTCTACGATAGCAGGATATAAGGTAACACAGTTAGGTACAGACTGTTTTGGCGATGTCAAAG
>CAVBMG010000212.1:0-2289 GCA_963596435.1 Agathobacter sp. | reverse complement strand
TTCTTCAAGTGCAGCTGATGCCTGACTGTAATATCCCTTGATCTGGCTATATTCACGAAAGATCATACTTACAGTGCCTTTAAGATTCTGGGACGATACAAATGATTTAAGCTTAAATATCAGCGGAGAAAATCCCGCCTCACTGTCTGCATGAAAAATAATAACGATCTTCGAATCAAATAATAAGGTTACAGCCTGCTCACCTACAAAAACCCTGCTGGCAAGATTCAGATAATAAGTATAGACCTGTGGGTCGGAGGTTTCCGGAATCTCAATGCAGGCGACCTGACAAAATCTGTGAAGCGATGCATTATGCCGCAGCAGCCGATCTCGAACCAACTCCTCTGATACAGACATTCCATTCAGGAGATCCTTGATCATATTCTCCAGAATGTCTGCATACGGAAGACTATCGTCATGACTGGCCAGCCGTGATAATTCTTCAACAATTATGCGGCATTCTTCAAATGCTACCGGAGAATGATCATGGTCTACGCATAGCCTGTTAATGCGGCCATAATATTGATCATTTTTAAGTATATTGCATACTATGGAAGGAAAAGGATAATAATATGCATTATAGTAGACAGGTTCTGTAGTTCCCGCCAGCATATTCATATCACCGCTTTCCTGCATGAGTCTGGCATTTGCCGGTGACAAGAAGCCCTTCTCTATCATATGCTTCCATTCCGGATCGCCGGGAATCAAAAAATCCTTGGCTATAGCCAGAATCCTATAACTTGAATCCAGATAAAAGAATGGAACGCCCAACATTCTGGTTGAGATATCGATGATTTCCTGATTATCCCTTGCCGACTTAAGCGCAAGCCTCAGATTGTCCAGGTGAGACTTGGCATGCGCAAGGCTGTTGTATACCTGAGTTAAAGATCCTTGCTCCAGAATAATATAATTTCTGCCCAGGAGTTTCTTCTTGCTTTCGGTTATCTTTCTGCCGGCATTGGTGATTATGATCATCGACTTCTTGAATCGTCTGCTGTCAATTGTGCCAGCAGCAATGTAAACAGTTTTATCAAGATCTTCTGAATCTTCATCAAGCAGATAAAAGTCTGACGTATCATATTCCTTGACTGATATTCCCTTTATCACATATTTTTCAAGTAAGCTGCTAATTATCTCCAGGTTCATGCGTTCACATCCTTAAGTTTATTGTGCTGATAGCACAACTATATATCATCATTTTCAATTTGTACAGCCAATGACAAAATGATCAATGCAATGATATTCTTACGCTGTAAATACTAATTTACTAAGTTTATAAAATACAATTTTCGCTGTCATTATTGATCTGCTCTGTTGTGCCAGGAACATTAACGCAGCTCCCTGCTTGAAATTGCCTTTATTGATATATTTCTCGCAGTAAGGTGCGCCGTCCATGCACAATAGTTTCTGATTCAGCAATTGATTGTGACAACAGCACATTAATAGGAGGATTTATAGAATGTTAACAGAACGTGAGAATATGGAGATATGCTGGTCGCACAAGCAGCCGGAATGGGTTCCTATGATCAATACTGCCTCTCAGATGATCATCTGCCCCGAGATTAATGACAGATGTCTGTTCATGAGTGGTCCGGATGATTTCGGTCTTGAATGGGAAATAGATCCTAACCACAGAGAATTGATGTCTCATGTTAAACCGGGCATCGAATTATTCGATGATATTACGCAATGGCCTGACAATATCAAGTTTAAGAGCTGTAAGGACAAGGATTGGGAAGCTGCTGCCATGAGAACCAAGGCAATGTGGTCTAAGAAGGATCAGCTGCAAGGCTACTGGGTTGGCAACATCGGTGCATTTGAACGAATCTGTGCGATGATGGGACACGTTAACGGCCTTATGGCTCCTTATGACGATGAGGAAGCATATGCTGATTATGTTAATGCCTATGCTGATTACAGGATTGAACAGTTCTATTTTATAAAGAAATATCTGGATGTTGATTTTCTTATGATGCATGATGACTGGGGCAGCGAAAATCAGATGTTTATGTCACCTGACATGTGGCGTCAATTCTACAAAGAGCCGGAGCGTCGTATGGCTGCAGCAGCTCACGAGCTCGGCATGCATTACATGCATCACAGCTGCGGTTATATCACTCCTATCGTTCCTGACCTGGTAGAAATAGGTGTAGACAGCTGGCACAGCGTTCAGACAACCAATGATCTTAAAATGCTCAAGGAAACTATCGGTGATAAGCTTGTATTTGCCGGCGGTATCCAGCCTAAAATAACTGATGCCGAGGGCGCATCAGAAGAAACCATCCGTCA
>CAVBMG010000211.1:0-2321 GCA_963596435.1 Agathobacter sp. | reverse complement strand
GATTCAGGGCGATTTGCGGATGTATATGCATATTGTTTTGCAGCTCCTCGCACAACCAAGGAACCGGGTGATTACGATAATATTTTTAATATCATCAGCAAGGATGATGTTGTAACTAAGGTACCGTTTGCCGACTGGGGATACAAGAGATATGGCACGGATCTGTATACCAAATCTATCGAGGCAGACACAGACAGTATAGAGATCATAGAAGCTACCGATGAGATCTACAAGCAGCTGACGGGAGCTAATATGACTGTTAATCCTGAGATCAATTACCAGTTGAGGATTATTTGCGACTATCTGTACAAGTTCCTGCCGACTTCTGCAGAATACAAGGAGAAATTTCAGCCGCTGCTGATTGAGATCATAGAAGCGGAAGATAAAACTATCGGTATTGCCGGTCTTATTGATGTAATGATGCAGTTCTCGGAGAAGAATGATAGTTACAGCGTTGAGATACAGGAGATGATAGATTTTCTCCAGCAAATGGCCAATACCTATGTTTTGTCCGGCAATAAAGAGCAAAAATCCACCGGTGCCTGGGATACGGAATTAGGAAAGTTCAATCTGTTTAATGAGCATTTGCCATACAAATATATCGCCAGATTATTTGCTTCAGATGATCCGAATGAAATATTCTCAGAGAATACAGCATATACAAGATTGGCCATATACGGAGTGGTTGACATTCAGATATTAAATGATGGAAGGCTGGTTGAGAGTGTTACATCTGACGGAATTGTACGTGATTTTTATTCAGACAAATATTATGACATGCCTGATGTAAGATTCAGCAAATCCGGCTATGACAACACCAACATGTACATATTGACGCTGCCGGCCGATACGCAGTGGGATATATATATCTCCGGTAGTAGGATACAGAGTCTGGGATATATAAATTCTGCCATGTCTGCCGAAACGACTAAGGCAGAGCTGTCCGATTATTATGTGATCAATATGGAGTCGGAACAGCTGTATGAGATCTTAATAAACTATGGTGAGGTTGTACAAAACGAGAAGACAGGTGTTTATACATCATCAATATTCTCATTTGCGGATGTAGAGTATTCGCCATCATCATCGATGCTGTATGAGAATACATTTAAAAAATATATAACGATTCAGGACGTTTTGGGCATTGGGCTCCTGATCATTGCTCTTGTGGTATTTGAATTGCTGCTGTCAATTATTCTGGCTATCGTAAGGCGGGTAAGAAAGAAGCAGCGCAGAGGACCGATCGCATGGGCATGGACACTTATAAATGTTGCGATATTTGCAATGGTAGAGGTTCAGATATGGTATTACATACCGGCATATCCGATAGCCAAGGCCATAGTAAAAGTTATAGTTTTATTCATGATAATCGGTATATTGCTGAAGGGCTGGAAGAGGTATCGAACCAGGAGAAACAGGATATTGGTTCCGGCGCTTATGCTGGCGTGTGCAGCGGATTTTGTCCTTGAGTGGCTCTATATAGGCGAGAGAAATACATGGAATATATTTATCCCGCTGGCAGTTTACCTGTGGCTGATGATATCAGCATGGTTTGTATGGCATGATACGGAGAAAAGTCAGACGATCATTGAAAATGATGACATGGGAACAAGGATCGATCTGTCTGAACAGCTGGCAGAGGCAGAAAAAGAAAAAAATAATGAGAAATAGCTCTGCCACTTTAGCGTGCTATATTGCTATTACTCTAAAAAATGATATAATTAGTGAATTATTGTATTGTTGTATACGAAATTATTGTATGAAGGAGAAACTTAATTATGAAAAGAATTGCATCAACAATCATTTCTCTGGCATTGGCTGCAACATTTGTATTTTCAATGACAGCTTTTGCGTCAGAGGAGAAGGCAACAGTTAAGACTGTACAGGAAGGTGTCCTCAACATGGCAACAAATGCTGAGTTCCCGCCATACGAATACAAGGAGGGCGATGACTTCGCAGGCATCGATATCGAAATCGCTCAGGCCATTGCAGATGAGCTGGGACTTAAGCTTGTTGTAAATGACGTAGAATTCGGTTCAATAATCGGCGGTGTTCAGTCAGGCAAATATGATATCGGATTAGCAGGTATCACAGTTACAGAAGAACGTCTCAAGAGCATTAACTTCACAGATTCATATGCTACAGGCATTCAGTCTATCATCGTTCCGGAAGATTCAGCAATTGCATCAGTAGATGATCTGGCAGGCGAGGATGTTATCATCGGCGTACAGCAGGATACAACAGGTGATATCTACTGCAGCGATGATTATGGCGATGACCATGTGATCCAGTACAAGACAGGTGCTGATGCTGTACAGGCT
>CAVBMG010000210.1:889-2324 GCA_963596435.1 Agathobacter sp. | reverse complement strand
ATAGTATCACTTGATGAGGCACAGACAGTAAAAAATGCAGCAGCAAATGTTCTGCTGGAGGATGATTGGGACAGCCATGTAAGGATCAGAGATTCTGCACAGGCAGGAAGTCATAACAGGCAGAAAGCACAGGTGGTCAATCTCGAAGAACCTGCTGCGGCTGAGGATGCATCACTTACGAGAGTATTTAAGGTCAGCAAGTCCGTAAAAAACGAGAAAGCGGATAAACAGACCGAGTTAAAGAAAACAAATAAGCCAAAAGAAAGCGGCAAGTCATCTTCAAAATCATCAGAATATGTTCCGGAAGAAAAAACATCTGAAGATAAGAGAAAACAGCATCAGCAGGAGATGATAGGCAATACCCGCCGCACTCAGGTCAAAGACAGCATATATGGTGACCAGCGCAAGCTGTATTCTGATCAGGATAAGATCAATGAGAAATATATAAGAAGCAGCCGCGCAGAGTCGGCAAAAAGACAAAACAGATACGATGATCTTGAGCAGATTAATTATGAGCAGCGTTATAATAATTCTGCGGATAGTTATTCTGATCAGAACAGATATGACAGAAACAGAAGACAGAGCCGACCGGCAAGGTATGATTATGATGATAGACCAGTAAGAAGACAGCCAAGATCATATGATGATTATGACTATCGCAGACGGGAACGGGAGGACGATGGATATTATTACAAAGAAGCCAAGAGTCCGCTCAGGTTTATCCCGCTGGTATTTGTAATTGCAATATGTGTTCTGGGATTTATGGCTGCAAGACAGATCGCATATGATGTGCCGGTTAATTCAGCAGATTATTCAAAATATAATTACACTATCACAGCTGATTCAACTGATGAGACTGTTGCAAGTGATCTGCTGGAATTGGGACTTATAGATAATGCATTGATCTACAGAATAAGATGCATCTTATATTCTGCAGATTACAAGGAGGGAACATATGTGCTCAGTCCTTGCTACAGTACGGAAAAGATAATTAATATTCTCTCAGGATATGAATATGGTTCAGACTGAGAAGATTTAAGATTTGCTTGTTTGAGGACAGGATTGTTGTATTCAACAATCCTGTCTTTGGGTAAACAGACACATATCCGTGCTATATGCAAATATGTGAACGGCAATGCGCCAGAGGCCTCATAATGAGGATAGTGTTAGAACAGCCGGACATTTTATTGTAGCGGCAGTACCGGAGATCAAGGCAGTGACATCGAATGATTGCAATACGCAGCATAATGCCGGGATTATAGAAAACAATGATAGTAGACCAGAATATAACAACATATATACACTCGCTAGACTCGGATGCGCCCGAATACCTGGCAGAGCTGCGTGAATATGCAGAAGCGAACGATGTTCCCGTCATAAGGCAGGAGATGGAGTCCTTCATGAAAGTGCTGCTGAAGTTGGCCAAGCCTGAGCG
>CAVBMG010000210.1:0-879 GCA_963596435.1 Agathobacter sp. | reverse complement strand
CATGAATGAATGCCTGAAGAACGTACAGATAGTTACTATGGAAAATTATGAACCCAGGCTTCAGGAAGCCAGAAAGAATCTGGCAGGACATGACAATATTAAGCTGGTTGAGGGAGATGCAGTCCAGAACATCAAAAATCTGGAAGAAGGATTTGATATGATATTTCTTGATGCTGCCAAGGCGCAATATATTGTTATGCTTCCGGATCTGTTAAGACTTCTTAAGGATGGAGGTATATTGCTGGCAGATAATGTGCTTCAGGATGGCGAACTGATAAAATCAAGATATATAACTCCCAGAAGGCAGCGGACGATTCATAGCAGAATGAGAGAATTTATCTGGGAAGTAAAACACAGGCCTGAACTTACAGCAAGTGTTATCACAATTGGCGACGGAGTGATATTGGCATACAAAAACAGTATATGAACAGTCCGGGCCAAGTTATTACATAAAATTAGATTGCTTTGAGCCATTGCGGCCGTGGACAATTTAAGAGAGAGGGAATATCCGTGAGAGATAATAATCCAAATAATAAAAGAAAACCGGAACTTTTAATACCTGCAGGCTCACTGCCTGTCCTTAAGGTTGCCGTAATGTACGGTGCAGACGCAGTATATATCGGCGGAGAGGCATTTTCCCTTAGGGCAAATGCACATAATTTTTCTTCGGAAGATATGAAGGCGGGAATCACATTTGCACATGAACATGGTGTCAAGGTATATGTAACAGCTAATATTCTGGCGCATAATAAAGATCTTGATGAAGCAGAAAAATACTTTAATGAATTAAAAGAAATCAAACCGGATGCACTTATAATTTCAGATCCGGGGCTGTTCATGCTGGCAAGAAGGATAGCTCCTGAAATTGATATCCATATC
>CAVBMG010000209.1:0-2344 GCA_963596435.1 Agathobacter sp. | reverse complement strand
TTCGTTCTCTTGCTTCAACATTCTGATATTCCGTTATTACTTCTCCTTGAGCCACAGAAAGTAAAACAAAAGGAATATACCTGCGTGCAACATCAGGATATTTAAGCAGCAATTCTGCTTCCTTAAGTTCCGTTATAATCGCCCACTTTTCCTTACCGGTATAACCGTTATACTCATATTTCAAGTTGATAAGTTTACAGTCTCTTGCAAATAATTCTTCCTGCTCTGTTAATGTAAGTTTTGACATTGTCGTAATCTCCTTTGAATTCTGAAAAATTGATAAGTTTCAAAATTCGGAGATTACGGATACTTCGCTATCTGGCACTGCCAAACGGTATAAAACATAAAGATCCTTTCCCAAGTAAGGGAAAAGACCTAATACTGTACAAAGCATAATTGAGTAAACAGAGGCAACAAAAAAAGCACCGTCGAATGGGATTAAAGAGAACAGAACAGTAGTGTCCTTATCTCTTATCCGGCTTCGTACGGTGCTTGGTAGTTTAGCAAATAAATTGCTTATCTCCGCTTACTCGATTAGAAATCGTTTCTATATTAACTTGTAGTGATTATCACATTATCTGCCGCCTCGTCCTCGTCGGAATCTGCGGAAGTAAGCGAGATTTAATACGTGAACATTCTTGCACTTGCGGCATTTCACTCTCAGGTGTCCTGTTGCGTCAGAGAAGACTCTCTGGATTCTGAAACCGCATACGGGGCAGAGAATATCACGCTCATTTAATTCTTCTGCTTCTACTCTTGATAAAAGCAGTCTGTGTTCTATTTCAGGTGCTATCTGAGAAGGGATATTCACGGCTTCACACCTCCCAACTGTAGTTCGCAGGAAATGTATTCCTTCATATCATGTTCTTCAAATAGTTTCATCTCTTGTAATCTGTAATAAAAGGCTGTGTAGGATACGCCTACATAGGCTGCCATTCGGCGAATGAATGCCTTATCTCTTGTGCTTACGGTCTTATTGCCGTATATCTTTATCGGATTCTGTGTATATTTTTCCAAGGTATTCTCTACGACACACCTTGGCATCAGCAGACAAGCTGCCATTGTATCTGCTTGTCGCTCAGCCATCCTAAGCATCTTGCGAAGTTCATCTCTGGAATAGCTCCGCTCGCTGTCGTATTCTGTATAAAAATGTCCTTCACCCGGCATATCGTACATTTTACTCAAAATGTGATGTGACGCTTCATGAGCCAAAGTGAATCTGCGGCGACCTGTTTCTTTTTCTGCAAGAAGACTCTTATCAAGCACGATGGTATCTTTACGGAATATAAAGGGAATAATTCTTCCGTTCTGACGTATCAGCAGTTCGGTTTCTCCGTCTGCCAAAAATCCAATCTTACCTAAATCATCTTCTGCAAATGCTGCGTATTCAATCCCAAGTCCTAAAAATTCAGTAGCAAAGTGCTCTATATCTATGGACTCCTGACTGATTTTGTTGCTGAATTTATCAGCATAAGCTGCAATTAAACCTTCGCTGATTTCTTCCAGCTCGGCTTTCGTCATATAGTTAATCAAGTGGTATCCACCTCCGAGTTCCCCTTGTCCGGCGGACTATCGCCTGCGGCAAAGTAATATTTTATTTCCGCACTATCCAAAATGTTCAGATAGCGAATTCCTTCAATGTTCTTCATGTCTGTGTCCTTTGTTATATAGATTTGATGATGTTGCAGGCAACCCCCTGAATGGAGCAATCATCTACGATGATGTCTTCCATATGTTTATTCTCCGGGTGGAGAATAATCTTCTTGTTCCTGTCATCACGGTAATATCGCTTCAATGTATTCTGATTATCCACAAGGGCAACAATAATATCTCCTTCATTCGCCTCGCACTGCTTTCTGACAACCACAAGGTCGCCATCATCAATACCGGCTTCAATCATTGACTGTCCGCTGGCTTTAAGGATAAAGAAATCTCCGTTGCCAAATATAGATGTAGGCAAAGAAACATATTCTTCAATATTCTCTTCCTCGTATTGTAGACTACCGCAGGGAACAGAACCGACTATCGGTGTCTGTGTCATCTCCTTGTTGACCTTTTGCGTTAGTTCAGTGATGATTTCATTTCCGTCATACTGAATCATATTCTTATCCGACATCTCTAACAAATACTTATAGGCGGTGCTTTTAACAATTCCGACACCCTCGGCTATCTTAGAAGTAGAAGGTGATGTCCCGTGTTGCAGGTAAAAATCTTCTACAAATTTTTTTATCTTATCCATCAATTCAGGACTCTTACTTCTCACACTTACACCTCTTTTCTTCTATCGAAAACGCATCGTTCTCTATAGCTTTTATTATACACTATCCGAACATAAGTTCAAGTG
>CAVBMG010000208.1:0-2356 GCA_963596435.1 Agathobacter sp. | reverse complement strand
CTCTCCCATCGCTACAACAAGAATACATGCATCTGTCTTCACTGCAATTGCGGTTGCATCCATTGCAGCTGTCACCGCCGGCATATCATAGATTACGAAATCAAAGTTATCAGCCAGCATCTTCTCTACGTTCTCCATCTGTGTTGAGCACAGGAGACGAACCGGATTCTCATTCTGTTCTCCACATGGGATATAATACAGAAGCTCTGTTGTTGTTTCATAGATGATATCATTGATCTGTGCCTGCGCCGTAAGGTACTCTGACAATCCAACGGAAGCTTCCTCATTCAGTCTTTTATAGTCCTTCTTCTTACGCATGTCACCATCTACCAGTACTGTCTTCCAGCCTGAGTTAGCAAGCGCTGCCGCAAGATTGATGGCTACTGTGGTTGAGCCGTCTCCCGGTTCACAGCCGCAGACCGTATACGTTTTATATCCGTTCTGCTCCTTCTGGATATGAATATTTACAACTGCCTGGTCAAAGGCATCATTTAATATGTAGTCCTGATTCTTATATATGTCCAACTTGTTCATCCGTCTTCACCTCATTAATCTTTGTATCTTGGAATCACGCCAATGATCGGTAAATCCTCTCTCATGGTGCATTCTCTGATTGTGCGTGTTCTGGAATCAAATATCTCTCCAAGAACAACAACAGCTGCACCAATCAGCAGACCACCCAGGAAAGCTGCAATTCTGATCATCCACTGATGCTGTGTGGCATCAAAGGACACTTTATAGGCATATGGTTTATCCAGAAGCTTCACGGCATCTGTTCCCAGAATGTTCTCCATTTCTATTGTGAAGGCTTCTGCAACTGCCTGTGACATCTCCATTGCTACAACAGGGTCTGTATACTCACAGGTGATCTTCATGATCGTAGAATCCTGCACCGTTGTGGAGCTGCTGCTCTTCTTGCCTGTGGATACGGTGGTGGATTTCATGATATCATCGCCTGTTACTCTGGCATTTCCCATCAAGAGGGCTGCTCGTTCACATACTTTCATGGAAGTGGCAATATCCGCATAATCATTCATGGCACTTACACCTACCTGTGCACTGCTGTAGGAATCACCTGACATTGCATATACACTGGAAGTAGCCTGGTAGGTGTCCTCTTTCTTCTCCATTGTCAGGAAAAATCCTGCAATTCCACACAGGATAGCCATAACTATGAGGAAGCGCCATCTCTTTAACAACGCCCTCAGGCATCTTCCTACATCAATTTCCATTTCATTCTCATACTTCATCGTTGTTCTCTTACCTTTCTTTACTTTTTCATTGTCTATGCTATAATTAACAAATTGTTAGTGCAAACTACCCTATACCATAGAAATGAGGATTAATTATGAAATTATCATCTTTATGCAACCGTAAAAATGTTCTTATCTTATGTATTATTGTCATATTGCTGTATATCATCAGTGGATTCTATAATCCCCTCGTACTGACAAGATATGACTATACGAGCTCCAAAGTTCCCGAAGGCTTTGACGGATACCGTATTGTACATATCTCTGATTTTCACTGCAAGGAATTCGGTGACAGGGAATCTGATCTGATTGCAATGATTCGAAATGCCGAACCTGATCTGATTCTGTTTACCGGTGATTCCATTGATGATGAACATTCTCTGGATAATTATCGCGACCTGATTACAGGAATCTATAATGTCGCACCTATATATTATGTAAACGGAAACCATGAATATGATTCTTCTGCGCCACTGGCAGAGATGAAAGAATTGAATGAGAAGTATCAAGTACATGACTTAAATGATGCTTCTGTCGTAGTCGAGCATAATGGAGATTCCATTTTGTTGAGCGGATTAGATTTCAGACTGACAATGCGGGGACTGCGAAATAACATTGATTATGCAAATACAACCATGTTCAATATTCTTCTATACCATGGTACCGATAAATTCGACGGTATTGCACCTTACAATTATGACCTGGTTCTCTCCGGTCATACCCATGGTGGAATTGTATGTCTACCTTTTATCGGTGGAATCATCAGTAATCAGAAAGAATTATTTCCCAAATACGATAGCGGTGTGTATACTTCAGGTTTATCTACTATGATATCAAGCCGCGGACTGGGCGATGCTTCCATTCCAAGATTCCATAATCCCAGGGAAGTCATCTGCATTACGCTGCATCACAGCTCATAGGGTATAAAAAAAGTTCCATCATGAATAAATCTGCTTCCCCCGCAATTTACACTGATGAAACCTTACACACTTAAACCTAACATCTCTGTGTAATGAATTCCCCATATTCATTACACGCTCTCTCTTCATCTCTCTCAGTTATGACATAGGTTACATAACTGAGATACAGTATATCATTAGACA
>CAVBMG010000207.1:0-2373 GCA_963596435.1 Agathobacter sp. | reverse complement strand
TCTCTCTGTATATGTGAAAAGTGTCAGCCACTTCATATTTCAATGTATCGTATAACTCTATCATGTCCTTGTGCTGTATTGCATCGTTTAAGTTTTTTACCTGCTGTAAAATAATCTCTTCATCTATTTCAATTCCGGCACTTTTTAATTCCGGCACCTGTGTAATGAGACTCGTATATATCTCAATGATATCCCCTATTTTTTCACCCATGTCTAAGAATTCACTTTCGCTTTGCAGACACGGCTCCGTCTCAATCCAATCGATCATCTGTTGTATCTTATCTGTCCCCATATTGCCTCCAAAATCTTTTAGAAAAAAAGGGCCAGTCGACTGACTGACCCTGTATTTTCGATATAACTTCGCATTATATCATGTTCTGTTAAATTACTGTAACAGAGATAATACACCCTGAGTAGACTGGTTAGCCTGAGCAAGCATAGACTGTCCTGCCTGAGCAAGAATGTTGTTCTTGCTGTACTCAACCATCTCTTCAGCCATATCTGTATCACGGATAAGGGACTCAGCAGACTGGGTATTCTCAGCGATGTTGTCCAAGTTAGCGATGGTGTGCTCAAGTCTGTTCTGGATAGCACCTAATTTAGAACGCTCTTTAGACACTGCAGAGATAGCTTTCTGAACATTGCTCATTGTTGTACCTGCTGCATCAAATGAAGAAACATTGATAGAAGATGCGTCGCTAAGTCCAAGAGCTGTAGCTGTCATCTCGTTAATAGAGATTGTAATGTTCTGACCCTTTAATGCACCAACCTGTAAGTTCTTCTTGCTGAAGCATCCAGTTAACAGATCCTGCGTATTGAACTGTGTTGTAGTTGCAATACGTGTGATCTCTGTCTGTAACTGAGTTAACTCATCAGCGATAGCGCTTCTATCTGTAGAGGTGTTGGTATCGTTAGCTGCCTGAGTAGCTAACTCGTTCATACGCTGTAAGATAGAATGTGTCTCGTTTAATGCACCCTCAGCTACCTGAATAGCGGAGATACCGTTCTGTGCGTTGTCAGATGCCTTGTTAAGACCTCTAACCTGGCTTCTCATTTTCTCAGAAATTGTTAAACCAGCAGCATCATCGCCTGCACGGTTGATCTTGTATCCAGAAGATAACTTCTCAGAAGATTTTGCCTGTGCGCTTGTTGTGATACCTAACTGACGGTTAGCGTTCATAGCTGTCATATTGTGCTGTACTACCATAATTTTTTCCTCCTTGAATTGGATGCAGCATCCATGCTGCATATAAATTTGTTGTTCGGCTTCCACTCTTCCCGGCCGTACGCTCCGCACGAGCTTTCACCGCAAGTAACAATTGTTATCTTGTTTACTTGTTATATATATCGGACGAACGTCACGATACTTTATAGTAAAAAGAAAAATTTTTTAATTTATTTTCTTTTTCTATCGATTTATTTTTTGTTGTCCAGAAATTGCGGGGCAATAAAATTGGTCTTCATCATATTGTGATAATATTGATTGACCACCTTCTGGCTGGCACGGATCTCCCGCACCTGCTTGCGCACACTGTTAAACTTCTGTGTCATCAATGCTTTGTTGCGCTGTTCCTGTGCCTCAATGGACGCACTCTTGTCAGTCAACTGCCGGATCAACGCCTGCATTTCTTTGATCTCTCCGGCATACTGTGCCTTATTTGTCATAAGTTCTTCGCGGACTCTGGCATAAATCTGCTCAAATCCGTCATCCAGCTGCTCCAACTGTTCTATCAGCTTCGCTTTGTGTTCCACAATCGTGTCAAAATCATCCGGATCAAGATTCGGGTCTTCCAAAGCATCTTTCTGTTTGAGATTTGCCTCCATGATCTGATCTAACACCAGATTCTTTTTTCGCAAATCCTGCAACAAAATATTGATATAATTTTTATGTTCCATATTTGCTCCTCGCTCCAAGCCAATTACTTCGTCTTGGCGGTGTGCATAACTTCCTTCCAGGTGTCTCGCATGGTACGAAGATGCTTTAATACTTCTTCCAGGATTTCTGCATCCTTATGCAGATTTGCTTCCCTTAACCTCCATAACAGATAATCGTATACCTTATTAAAATCCTCCGCAACCGGATACTTGTGGTCTAACGTCGCCTGAAATTCCTCAATGATCCGCTGTGTCTTCATGATATTAGTATGCGCTTTTTGGATATCTTTCTCTTCAATCGCTGTAATTGCAATATTGCAGAACTTGATAGCTCCCTCATATAACATCAGTGTGAGCTCCGCCGGTGATGCGGTCATGATCTTATTGTTGGCATATGCTGCATATCCCTGATTCGCTAACATTTAATAACCTCCCTGTTATAAATAGGCACACAGAGTCACCTGCGTGCCTCTTATGATATTTTCTTCTAATGTTTTT
>CAVBMG010000206.1:0-2468 GCA_963596435.1 Agathobacter sp. | reverse complement strand
GGTATGTAGATGTAGTTGATAATACTGCTTCTAAGAGTGTAGTTACGGTTCCGATGGCAGATCCGTCTGATAAGAGCCAGGTAGGTGCATCAATTCCAGGTGCAGTTTCTAAGATCCTTGTTAAGGCAGGAGATAAGGTTGAAGAAAATCAGGCACTGGCAGTAGTAGAAGCTATGAAGATGGAAACCAGCATAACAGCTCGTATGTCCGGTGTGATCGAGGAAGTTCTTATTTCTGAAAATGACACAGTTAAGGCTGGTCAGCTTCTTATGAAGATAAAATAATCAATTGATATTGCAAAATTACATAGCAGTAATATATAATGACTGACGCAGAGGGGATGATAGTCCCCTCTGTTTGGTGATGAAATTGCAGCCAAAAGGTTTCACAAATGTAAGAAAACACAGCCATTTGGCAAGTGTCGTAATAAGAGAGAAGAGATTTATAAATTGCATTTGTTGCAGTTTGAAATAACAGGCAGCAAACGAGGAGGCACACAGTGAAAAAGTTAATAAGCACAATGTTGGTATCAATAATGACAATGGTTATGGCGACATCAATGGCTATGGCTGGCGAAGACACTCAGCTGTCAGTCACAACATCCAGGGTTGATAACAATCTGTCAGAAATACAGGTAGCTTCAGTTGACGAAAATGTTCAGGAAGAACAGACATCAGAGGCTATGGTCATTACGAATCCGCTGACAGGTGAGGGCGAATATAGCGAGGAGGCGATTTCTGACAGACCGGTAGCTGTAATGATCAATAATCATCCTAATAGCTATCCTCAATACAATATCAGCCAGGCAGATGTTTTGTTCGAGGTTGTAGTTGAGCATGATCTTACAAGATTTCTGGCAATATTTGCTGATTATGCCAATGTGCCATACTTGGTTTCAGTAAGAAGCTACAGATATTATTTCCCAGCTATCTCCAATGGATTTGATGCGTTTTACATCCATTGGGGCGAGGATACAACTATGATGGACTATTATTATAGCCTGAATTTGGATTCCTATGATGGTCTAAACAATACATACCTGTTCGGACGTGACCAAGAGAGACTGGAGGCAGGTTATGATCTTGAGCATACATCCTGTTTCTACGGATATCTTCTGCCGGATCAGCTTGCGTCAGATAGCAAGAGAACCACACTTAAGAACGAGTATCTGGGAGAAGCATTCAATTTTGTCCCATATGGAACAGTAAGAGTACCTGAAGAGGCGATTACTAATTTTGCAAATATTGAGTATGGTCAGCAGTCAACTCAGTTTACTTATAATGAGTCGACCGGATTATATGAAAAATTTGCCAATGACAACCCGCAGATAGACGGAATCAGCGGAGAACAGCTGGCATTTGAAAATGTTCTTATATTGTATACACAGATTTCTGACAGAGAAGATGATCCGGAGGTTAATAGAAAGAATCTGGATGTGTTCGGCGGGCTTGATAAGGATTATGCAGTGGGATATTATCTGACAGAAGGACACTCAGAGCAGATAAGATGGGCTAAGGCAGATGAAAATTCAAGGCTTAAGTTCTATGATATGGACGGAAATGAGATAACAATCAACAGAGGCAAGAGTTATATAACATATACATATCCTGATTCTGCAGAATTAAGTGATACAATACCGGAAGCTTATGTACAGTGATATATGAAGTAATAAACCATGTGCCCATGCTAGTTCGGTGTGGGCATAGTTTTGCCCTAAAGGAGGACAATTAATGAGCTGCAGTTGCAATTGCTGCCAAAAACATAATGAACATCATCATCACCATCATATAGTCGATCAACAAATGATGAAGAAGAGACTGATCCGATTGTGCATAGCGTCGGGTCTGTTTTTGCTATTATTTATTGTTGATAAAGTAGTCGAATTGGCAGATGTGGATCTGGGAATTCCTAACTGGATACTTCCATTTGTACTTTATTTTGCGGTTTATCTTATACAAGGAAGCAAGATATTGAAGGAAGCAGGTATCGGTATTGTCAATGGCTACTTTCTGGATGAGAATTTCCTGATGTCCGTAGCGTCGCTTGGCGCATTTGCATTGGGAATATACAGCGGATGTATCGGATTGGAACCGGATGGATTTGAGGAAGGATGTGCTGTTGTTATCTTCTACAGCATAGGTGAATTTTTCCAGGATTGGGCTCTTAGTAAATCAGAACGAGAGATAATCAAGATGATGGATATGCATCAGATAGAATTAAAAAAATCCGAGGATTCATCAGATGCAGAGACCTTCATTTCAAGATTTGCGAAGGTATATACACCCATAGTTGTAGGGCTGGCAATTGCAATTGCCATAATCCCTCCGGGAGTTGGCTTATTCGTTCATATAAATGGGATGGATCTGACATGGACCACATGGATATACAGAGCTTTAAGTTTTATCGTGGTAAGCTGTCCGTGTGCATTGGTTATCTCTATTCCGCTGTCATTTTCTATGGGAATAGGC
>CAVBMG010000205.1:0-2496 GCA_963596435.1 Agathobacter sp. | reverse complement strand
TCCGGTTTCTCCGGCATCTGGAATCTCTCAGCCTTAGCATATGGAATTCCCAGATATGTATAAACATCATTATCTACACGGCCGAGAATCTGTCCGCCTTCAACAGTTACGATATTCTCGCTGTATGACAGAGAATATTTGCCTTCTGGTTCAGTTGCCTCGGCTGCTGATGCAAGACCAGCCATTGAACCAAGCGCCATACATGATGCTATTGCAGCAACAGTGATTTTCTTAAATAAAATACCTTTCATTTTCTCCTCCTATACCGGCAGCTCCCCGGCTGCACATATTTTAGTAGTGCTTTCATAATAGGGTAATTAGGTTCAATCAGAAAGGTTTCATTCTTACAATAAGGTGTCTATAATTCAAGACTTGTAATTTCTATTATCAGCAAATAATGAGGCATTCAGCCATGCTGTACATAGCCATTTGCCTCATTATCCAGCAAAAAGCAGGAGGCACCTCACAATGAAGTGCCTCCTTAAAATCATGTTGTTATTCAATAAATCATTAGAACTGTATCAATTTAATCTTAATCCCATCAATTAATATTAAGCATTAGGCTCAACCATGAACAATCCATTGTCAAGCTCTGTAACTGTACCATTTACTGTAGATGTTTCGTCAACATTAAGAACTGATACATAGCTTGTCTCTGTTACATTCCATACAGAACCATTGGTAAGTGTTACAATAACACCGTTGTTAACTGTCTCTGATGGTGTACATGCTACATCACCAAGGTATTCACGATATCCATATGTGATACCATTCTCACCAACGATATTTTCATCGCCAAATGGGATACTTCTGTCAACGCCGCCTACCTTATGCTCTGCATATCCTGATGAAATAATACCTGTAATTTCTGTATTATCCAGTGTAAGAACCAGGTTCTTGGATGTGAACTGATGGCAATTGAAGATATCTGATTCGATAGCTGTCTCGCCGTTGCAATCCTGAACATAAACTTCTACAGCCTCGTTGTAATTGTATGATCCGGCACCTTCGCCCCACATAACAGATGCAGGTCCCCAATTATCAGCGCTTGTTACATCAAATGCCTCATCCTTAGGTGCAATGCTGTCATCAAATTCGATGGTCGTTCCGCCCAGTGAACCAGGATCATCTGAGTCAAATGCAAGCACGAATACAGGAGCATCGATCTTGCAGTTCTTTACATACAGACCTGCACCTGTAGCGCCCATTGTCATACCGCCTGCTGATTCGCCTTCTGCAGTAAGCTCATCCTGTGTATATCCGTCGCCTGTTCCCTTGTAAACAAATGCTATCTCGCCTGCATTAAGTTCTGAATCCTCACATACTGTAACACCGCCGGCTGTTGAATGGCTCATTACGATACTCTTAGTTGCATTAACAACTGTGCCGTTAACGTATGCAGATGATGCATATTCATTTGCTTCAACATTACCATAATCAGCATTAACTAAGCAGTTAGAATATACATTGATATTAGCGCCGATTGAATATGATGAATATCCTGTACGTCCTTCAAAAATAGAAAGTTCGCAGTTTGTAAGAGTATTCTTGCCTGCGAAGTAATACAGTGAATAATCATTTGTCTGCGGAAGAGCCTCAAGATCTTCTTCTGTCTCAACTGCTGCCAGCTGCTGCAGATATTCATCTGTAAGACCTGTTGCTGCTACAGCCCACTCTGCATATGTCATCTCTGTTCCGTCTTCCTTGAAATATCCTTCGCCTTCAACATATGCTGCATTAAGTTCTTCCAGATCCTCTGCATACGGATATTCTGTTCCGTCTACAGACAGACAAGCCCAACCAAATGACTTAATAACTGTATTGTTGTAATAGATGTCATAATAATCATCAAACTGGCATGTACGAACTACGCCATGAAGTCCGAGTACCCATACTGCACAGTCTTCACCCTCTTCATCACCTGTAGCAGTAAAGTTACAGTCTGATACATAGATCGTCGGATATGCATCATGAACTGACAGACCGCCGAACAGTGATGTACGTGTAACGCCATCGCCTACTACATCAACGTCAGTTACTCTGACTACTGATGCGCCTGAAACTGCGATAGCACATCCATCGCCAGTGAAGTCATTGCCGCCTGATTCATGATTTCCTGTCTGAAGAATGTGGAAATTAGAATCAGAAATATTATATTCGCCATTAACAACTGTAACTATAGACAGATTAGCTCTGTCTGCGGTAATCTCCGCACCGGATATACCATTTTCATCAATGGTTCCGTTTACAGCGTCATCAACTACAGACAACACTCCATCCTGCTTGAGAATCAATGATTCTGTACGATATTGAGATGCTCCGTCATCCCCCAATGACAGAGGCTGTATAGTAAATACTACCTTGCCTTCATATGTGCCCGGAGCCTGTGTTACAACTTCCCCATTAACAGTCATAATTACACAGTATCCGTCCTCTGCTATATACAGGTTGCCTTCCTCAAGAGTAACACCATCGTCAAATTCCAGGGTTTCAGTT
>CAVBMG010000204.1:0-2646 GCA_963596435.1 Agathobacter sp. | reverse complement strand
GAGAGAATGAAGGCTTATCATCAGTGAGGTTATTTTTTACAATGCGAACTTTAATGGTTTAGCGCAGTGAAGTACAGTGCAGTGAAGCATAGCGTGTCATGTGTCAAGAGAATATGCTGTAAATGAGGATATAATCGTGAGAGACAGATTGAAAATAATTAGAAAACATCTGGGGCTTTCACAGTCGCAGTTTGCAAAAGCAATAAACAAAACGATTAGCTTTCTATCAAATGTAGAGAATGGAAGATGCGGTATGTCACAGGATACCATAAAAGCTATTTGTATAATGTATGGGATTAACGAGTCATGGCTTACATATGGTACTAGAGACATGTTTGCATTAGGTTGTGCAGTGGCAGAGGCAGATAAGCCTAGTGTTGGTGTAAGAATTAAAGAAATAAGAAAACGAGAACATTTAAGCCAAGAAGAATTTGGGAGTATGATTGGGTATTGCAAAATGCAGGTGTTTGCGGTAGAGAATAAGAAGGCCATAGCATCCGATAAATTTATGAGGCGTGTATCAGATGTTTTCAATGTTGGCTATAGGTGGCTATTGACTGGTACTGGAGCGGTTAAAAGTTGCGAGTATATAGAAAAATGAAAAACTTATTGATACTAAATTGATTGAGTGGTTGGAAAGGCATCCAGAGATTGTGAAAGAGTTAAGAATCCGCAGTGGTATGGATTAACAGTTAAAAATACCACACTGATGATGGGGCATATGTTAATCTTGTCAGTGTAGTTATTTTTTCACCCCGCATCCTTTACTACCTTAATATAGTGAAATGCACAAGCGAAAAGTGACAGCATAAAAACACGGAGTGGATACCGTTTTATTAATTTGCCAAATGTATAATAGAAGTGTATAATTATGGAAAAGTGAAATAGGATAATATGGATTGTGATGGATTGCAATGGAGAGGGATGTAATCTTGAAAACAAATATAAATAAACTTCTGGCGGCAAATCTAAAACGGTATAGAATGAGATGCGAGTTAACACAAAATGAAGTAGCGATTAGGGTTGGTTGTACAACGGCTTCGTACTGTCGATATGAGAATGGAGACAGAGAGGTGCCTGTGAGCATTCTCATTAAACTAGCTGACTTATATCATGTAAGTATGGATACGCTGGTAAGGCGTGAGAGCGTGTCTTACACTGATATTAATCTAGTGTGGCATGAAAATGAGCATGAGAATGAGTCTTTCGGCTTTGTTTCATTTGAGTATATAACAGGGGCAAATCTGGCTGCTGTGGCTAACCGCCCGGATGATAAGGATTATAACACTGCCAAGATGACCGCTGATGCAGATGGCAGGGGAAGCAAGAGTACAGCAGCTAGTAAGGTTAGCAAGGGTGCAGCGGATGGTAGAAGGAATAAGTCTCCTGTGAACCTTTCTTTGGCTCTATCAACAGCGAACAAAAGAGTAATTGCGTGTACGAAAAAATGTTATCAGTATGCTGACTGCTTTTCTGTGAATGATGCCCACAGGATGGTAAAATATCTGGATGGGATAAGGAAGAAAGAACGAAAGTATTGCCAGAAGTGCAAAGGTGGTAAAGGTGACCTAGACAGCTGTGGTATAGATAGCAGCGTAGACACACTAACGCTGTGCAAGATATTTTCTGTTTCGAGGTCAGGGTATTATCATTTTGAAAAGAATGGTGATGTGGTAAAACAGAAGAATCGGTATGTTGCCGAGCTGATAAAAGGGTATCTGTATAGTATGCCTGGTGCTGATAAGGCTACTAATAAGGCTTCTGATAAGGCCGTTGACAGGCTTGATACTGATGATAAGGTTGCTACTGCTGATAAGGCCATGTGCAAGCTTGATGCTGATGATAGAAGGAAGTGTGACGCTTATGGTAGTTCGTACATGCTGGCAGAGCGTACACGCATCCAATCGTATCTCACACAGCTGGATGAATATCCAGAACTAAAAACGATATCCACAGAAAGAATCGGACGAATAATGGATTGGTATGGAATTGAGCCGACAAGATTTAAGGCGAAGAAGACTGCTGTTATAGCTGATGTGCTTGAAAGGTATAAACAGAGCTGTGGTGGTTATAACATCTGCTGTGCTGATGTCCGGGGTGTTGGCGATGATGGCTGTGTTGATGACCGCAGTGCTGGTACCTACAGCATCTATGACCACAGTGTTGCTGGTGCCCAGGAGATTGCTGATGACCATAGTGGCAGGAAGAGTAATTCATGGAACCTTGATATCGCTGAAATATCAACTGGCGAAGGAAAGCTATATCTGTGCTTGCTATTGGCTGATACTTATGTGATTGGCTACTCGATTGCTAGGGATCTTAGCCGAGAGCTCGTTGTGTCTGCTATTAATAGAGGGTTGGTTAATTGGTTTAATAAGATGTGGTGCGGTGACATCGATAATGATATCCACAGCTTGGATCCTGGGATTGGTGAGGTTTATAGTGGGGCTGATGAGATTGGTGAGGTTGGCAGCGGAAACAGCAGATTCTGGAAACCTAGGATTGAGCAGTGTGAGAATGATGAATCCCTGCCGTTAATTTTCGGATTGAAGTGTGAGTACCTGGAGAGGTATAAGGGTGCATATAGTAGCTCTGATGTATCTAGTAGCTTTGGTAACAGTTACGGAGGCTCCAGTGCATCTATTA
>CAVBMG010000203.1:0-2656 GCA_963596435.1 Agathobacter sp. | reverse complement strand
GAATATTTATTTGTATGAAGTATCTGCTGCGGATGCGGATGAGAATGGAGTCATCAAGAGTAAATATTATTTTGAGCAGAATGCGGCATATTCAGTGGAAGTGTACGATGTGTATGACGGAACAGAGCATCTGAGAACAACGGATACGGTCTATACAAACGGTTCTTACAGCTATGAGCCAATTGTAATTGAGGGATATACCAGCTTGGATGATGAAGAGATAAGCGCTGACAGTGTAAGAGCGAATCATGCCGATGAGGATGGTGTTATCCGCGTTTACTTCCACTATGAGGGAAAGGTAGAATATACAGTCAATGTATATGATGTTTACGGCTCAGAGAGAAAGCTGCGTGAGACAACAATGGTATATACCGGTGAACAGATATCCTATTCGGCAGAGCCTGAGGATGGATATTTTGCTTACGCCTCATACAACAGTGATATTGAGTGTGTGACTGGAAATTATGCGGACGAAGAGGAAGGTGCCGTAATTAGTGTCGAATTCTGGTACGAAAAGATAGAGTATTATCCGGTGGAAATTTACGATGTGGTCGCCGGTGAAAAGACACTTCGTGAAAAGACGGTAGTTACAAACCAGGATGGACTTGATGTAGATCCTATTACAGTGGATGGGTATGAGTGTGTAAGAAGTGTACACCGTTTTTGGAATTATGATGATGAGTATTATTATTATGGAGATGATTTGGGAGATTATGCGGATGAGGATGGAATCATTCGTGTGATGTTCTACTATGAAACAGATGAACCGTTTACAGTAAAGATTTATGATATCTATAACGATGAGGAACATTTTCGTGAAACAGAAAGTTATGATTCGGGTGAGCAAATTAACTGTTGGGATATGATAAGTGAATATGAGGATGAAGAGTCTGGCATAATTCCTTATAAGTGCATTAAAGAAGAGAATAACGATGTATATGCATTGAGTGAAAATGCGGATGAGAATCGTGTCATCACAGTCAAGTTCTACTATGAACCGATAACGGTATATACTGTGGAGATTTATGATGTCTATGATGGAGAGGAGACGCTGCGAGGAACAACAGAGACGGCTGATGGACATTGTGTGCGCGCATATTCCCAGCCTAAGGACGGATACTACTTATATCAGACGAAGAATGTATATGGGTATGCGGAGACTCTGGAATCCGACGAGAATCATGTCATTAAGGCATACTTCTACTATAAACAGAAAGAGAGCTACACGGTGAAAGTGGCAGATGTCTATGAGAATGAGGCACACTGGAGAGACGATACGATAATCGAAACAGGTGACTATATTTCAATAGTGGCAGATTCAGATATCCTGAATGACGGATATTATTGTGCGAACAGACCGAATAATGCGGTTCGTGGAACGTTTAATCCGGAATATGCCGATGAGACTGATGAAGAGAATAAGACGGTAACGTATTATTTCTATTACAAAAAGGGAGATAAACCCACAAATCCGAGCGCATCAGCGCCGGTGAATGTTCATCAGTACACGGTCACAGAGCATTTCATCGATGTGAATGGAAATGAACTGTCAAGTAACGTGACTACATCCTCTTACGTGGAAGAAGGACAGGATTTAGAGATTAACGTTCCGTCTGAGAAGAAAGAGGGATATAATTTCGGCAGAGTTGAGTATCTTTATACCAATAAGGATAACGAAGTAATTACGAGTACTTTAGAGACAGGAAACGTGACGGTTAATCCGTATGGCAGCATAACAGTTGATATCTATTATGTTCAAAAACAGGCTTATCAGGTGACGGTTGTTGATGAGTATTATGATACAGACGGTACAACATTGTTAAAGAAAGAGACAAGAAGTACCGATACATGGGAAGAGGGTGCAGCCTATACTTATAAGGCGCTTGATGTGGAAGGATATGATGTGACCGGAAAGACGACTGTTTCGGCAAAGGCGACAGAGAATACGACAGTAACATTCCAGTATACGCGTATCAAGGCAGATGTAGCTGTTAATAAAGTTACATTGAATAAGGCAGAACTTGAGTTAGAGAAGGGTAAGACATATTCTCTTAAAGTGACCGTTTTACCGAGTAATGCAACGAACAGTGCTGTACAGTGGAAGTCATCTAACATAAAGGTTGCCACGGTGACAAGTGCAGGTGTTGTGAAGGCAGTTGCAGGGGGAACAGCAACGATCACAGTAACCGCAAAAGATGGCAGCGGCAAGACCGCAGCCTGCAAGGTGATAGTTCCATATAGCATTACCTATAAGATGAATAAGGGAACAAACCACAAATCCAATCCGGATTCTTACTATAATGAGACTGTGAAGCTGAAGAATCCAACACGGAAGGGATATACATTCGAAGGCTGGTATACTGACAGTAAGTGCAGTAAGAAAATTACAACGATCAAGAGTAATGCCAACAAAGATTATACGTTGTATGCAAAGTGGAAAAAGGTAACTGTATCCAGTACAACATTAAGTAAAGTTACAAATAAGAGCGGAAAACAGGCACAGGTAATCTGGAAGAAGTCTTCCGGTGCGTCCGGGTATGAGATCAGCTATTCTACGACCAAGAAGTTTACTTCAGGAAAGACGAAAAAAGTGACTGCGTCAGGTAAGAGCAAGAACTGCACAATAAAGAAGCTAAGTAAAAATAAAACTTATTAT
>CAVBMG010000202.1:0-2839 GCA_963596435.1 Agathobacter sp. | reverse complement strand
CCTGTAAACCATAACAAGTACCTTAAGTTATACAGGGATTCCAGAACGTGGGTTACAGAGTATCAATGTGTAGATTGTTGGGAACCTTTCTATCGCACAAGAACTTTAGGTAATCTGATTGATGATTCTGGTGTTTCTTATAAAATGTACTTAGACACAGATACTTTGGTAGTCAAAACACTTTCAGGCAATGTGATTATCCAGCCGTATCTGACAATTAAAACGTACAATAAGGTAAAGTTGCCTATTGATAATATTCTTAATGAAGAGGATTACAGAGAATGGTGCTTATGCTCTGCGAAGGCTCATGATATTGTTGAACAGATTACAATGTATTCTGATGTAGATAGCACATATGAACTGTTGTCTTCTGAAGGTCTCAACAAACGTGATATCATCCAGTATACAGCGAGAAGAATACAGGAGAATCCTGATCTGAATGCACATTTCGATAACTCGCTTGATTTAACGTCAGCTGAAGAATTGTATAGTGGGACTATTCCAGAGGTTTACTTGAGGAAATACAATCCAAATGACCTGCCCTATGATACACGTGATGAGCTTATTGATATTATGTCAGATACAAAGTCTGAGTTGGAAGCTCAGTGTAAGTATTTGATTGTTGATAAGTCCTCTGTGATGGCAGAGAGTGAATCGAGAGATGAAATTGAGTTGCGTCCAGTAGAGCAGTTGGAATTTGCGAGAGACGTGCTTGCAGGCTGCGTCAATATTGATTATCTGGCAAAGGGTAAGAAAGAAGACCAAAACGTTGATTACATACAGGTCGTTGAACTTCTGAAATTGTGCTATGCAACATTTGGTGGTGGAAAGACATTAGATGATTTCTTGCTCCATATTATGGATGATAGCGATATGCTGGACTGGAATACAGTATTCTCTAAGAGAGAATTTGCTTACTGGGGTGCAATCAGAGATACAGCAGAACTTAATGCTTTACGTGCAAAGGAATGTGTATCTGCTATCTATGTCAGACATGTATTCAGAGAGAAATCTCGTGAGGCAGTAGAGAGACAGCGTCATTATGCTTTTGATTGTGTCATGCTGCGATTAGATTCGAAGAAATCAAATCCGTCAGTGGCAATTCAGAATGAACTGGCTGAACATGTTAAAGAGGCTGTAAGTAAAACAAATTTTGATTATAGGCTTAAAGATGCTCTTACTATTGAGGCAGCTCATATAGCACTCCAGATTATGTTCCATGCAGCATTTGATCCAAATTTTGAAGCTACCTATACGGATGTACCGGGTATCGTCAGATTAAGGGTAAATCATCAGCTCCGCACTGAGAAAATATCCCTCTTAGTTGATATCCCTCAGGCACTATTCAATGAGCTGTTTGACACAAGTAATTTTAAGGAGGAAATTTGTACATTAAGTGACTGGTGCAGAACGAGTTTTAGCTATGGTATACCGAGAATGTACTGTTTAAATGCAAATATTACACCTTGGCGTGTTATTCCTAGGGATGGTGCAGATCTGAAGTCGTACAATTTCCAGGTCAACTATATATCTCAGGTTGTTTATGATAATAACCTGCCTGAACATGTTAGAACTCGATGCAATGAAATTGGTGGTAGGGTTACTACAATTCAGTATCGTGAGTCTTTAATTAAGGGCATGGATCATAGTGTAAAGTACAATGACGACAATACAGAATATTATATGCAGAATGCGACATTTTTGGAGAATTTTGATCTGTATTATGCCAGATTCAGAATTGTTGATACAGCTGCCAAAGAGAGCGGAAAACTTCTATACAGAATGCGTAATAAGTCAGATACATTGTTCAGTATGTATGCTGACCCAACGTCTGCAGATTATCAGGATCCAGAGAGAGATGAAGTTGTCAACTACTCAGATGAGATTGCAAATGCATGGTATGAGAGTGTGGACGTTATTAGCTTATCCGATCGAAATGCAAAATCAGCGTTAGTTGCTGGGTTAAACACTGTTGAGAAATTTGATATTGATACAGAAGCATTCTCTGATGTTATTAGATGGCAGGGTCTGCTGGACAACTCATTTAAATTAACAAATGCTGCTGTCACAATTATTGGCACAAAGGCTCTTATTGTCACAGGTAAAGGCTCTATTACAAGAGACCTGCAGAGTATCTCACTGGAAGATTGTGAGAAGCTCGTTGAAAAGGGAATTTTCTATCGCTTAAGCGCAAGAGAGTTCCTTGTAAAAGCAACTATTGGAGATTATAAAGTGGGGGTACGTTAATGTTTACTTTAACAAAGGATACAAAGATTCCACCAGTAGACAAAACAGTTTCAATTTTACAGAGACATGCCGAGGATATCGGCGTGCCTCTGGATTACGATCGGATGCAGGAGTATATAGCATATTATACAATTGCAGCTGATAACCTGATATACCATATTATCCAGGCAACAATTTCAGAGGGTTCTAGACCTAAGGTTACTGAGTACAAGGATTCTTACTTTATTTCATTTTTGGATAAAGTTGGCTGTACCAAGTATTTAGATAAAACACCTAAGGGTGCAGTGTCACTTGCTGATGACTCAATCAAAGCAGCTATTGCCAAAGAAGTAATACCTAAAGAAATAGCAGATATTATGACTCTGTACAGCAAGGTAAAGAGTTATAAACAGTTAATTTCACCATTTGCTAATATTCTACAGGAATATGGGATTGTAAACTGGGAAACATACGATAACCATAGGATGCTGCTAGTAAAGCCAATAGCAGTGCCCCAAATTACAGGACGTGTTGGTTATCAGAGTCCTGCTATCACAAACTTTGGGCGTGATGTTCAGGATATTATCACTGTGCCTAAAGGATGGGTAAAATG
>CAVBMG010000201.1:0-2842 GCA_963596435.1 Agathobacter sp. | reverse complement strand
AGCTGGATATGCTCGTACTGTCATAAGCCCAGTATTCCTCCTCAACACGCCGTTTTCCCTGCAGCCGAAAGAACTTACTGACCTGATCATCGGTAATGGCTGCAAAGAATTCACTGCTTCTAGGGGAAGAGATATCGGCTCCATACGGATGCTTGTGGGTGAAGTTCCATTTTTCAAAACGATACAGGGGATTGTTATCCTCCAGTATCAGGTAATACGAGATGGATAAAAGTTTCTTGTAGGTATCAGGAAAACACTGTTTTAAGTCAGCAGTCAGACCAAGCTCTTCCGAGAGCTGATCAAGCAGATAGGTGGCACCATAATAAAGATGCCTTGCTTCTGTAAAAGGCTTCGGGCCGGTTTTAGAGCTGACTTCAGGAGTTGATTTTATCTTCTGTTTCTTAGCTCTGCCACGCGTAGCAATGATATTGCCTGTCGTGGGATCAATTTTGCCTACACATATACGTTTAGCACGGGACTGTTTTTTCTCTTTATCCCAGTGATACTGTGTCTCATAAGCGTATGTAATGCCAGTTCTTTTATCAGTTTGTGTTACGATTGCCATGCTTCACCTCGTCATGTTTATATAGCCTATTATAAAACATGACGATGAAAATTTCAATCAGTAAATGGCAAAAAGCTTGTAAAATCAACATTTTTTACGGATAGCAACGAGAACTCATCGTCACGTTTCCGAGAATCTAGGATATAACTAAATTTCATAATATTACATTCTCATTCTTAAATAATTTAGGTAACTGTTCAGAACCCCCTTCGGGTTCACTCCCAGTTGTTGTGCAAAACAGAGAAATGAATATTTTTTTATACTCTGATTTGCTGCTACTTTGTGGATAGAAGTGATGATTTTTTTGTCTGTATGTCAACCTTGTGGACAATCCTCAACCATCGGTATTCCATCCGCTTCATTTTCGTCTTTTAAGACGATTTTGAATATATTTATAAGCATTTGTAACTTCAAATTTAATACTTATCCACCGTCATTTTGACGAACAGATTTTGTGGCAGATTCGCTTTTTTTCAGTTTTTCCGTTACAATAAGAACATAAGAACTTGCGGAAAGAAGGTGGTTTGAATGCCAGTTAACATCACAGAAGAATTTGTTCGTCAGCTTATGGCACAGGTTGATTTTCTGACGGAACAAAACAGCGCATTATCAGCTACTGTTGACAGCATGTATCAGACGATTGTCGAGCTGAATCAAACCATTAAGGAACTGAAAGAACAGCTAAACAAAAACTCTAAAAACAGTTCCAAGCCTCCCTCATCTGACGGACTTAAAAAGCCAACAGTGAAAAAGGATCGAAGTCTCCGCGAATCCTCTGGGAAGAAGCAGGGAGCGCAGAATGGTCATGATGGCATTCATCTCTCTGTCATTTCCAATCCGGATCACATCAGGGAACATATGCATTCTGACTGTACCGAATGCCCTTATCGCACAAACTGTCTTGAGAAAGCCTGTGTGAAAGAAACGCGCCATGAGATTGATGCGGTTGTAACGGTAGATGTCACTGCACACAATCTCATAGAGGTGTATGAATGCCCTCTGCATGGCGGTGTGAAAACAGGAGCATTTCCTGAAAACATAAAGGCTACTGTCCAGTATGGCAAAAATCTCCAAACAATAGTTGTGGCTTTCAACACAGTTGGTGCCGTCAGCATCAATCGTACTCATGAAATCCTGTCTAGCGTATTTAACATTCCGCTGGCAACAGGTACCATCAAAAACATGGTAACCCGATGTGCGGACTCGCTGAAAGATACTTATGAGAAGATCCGTCTGAAAATGGTCACGCTCGGACTGATCCATTGTGATGAGACCGGAAGCCGCGTAGATGGAAAGACTCGCTGGGTTCATGTTGCATCTGATCAGGATTATACATACCTGACTATAAATCAGAAACGTGGACAGACAGGCATGGATGCTGCGAATGTACTTCCGCATGTTCATGGAATCATCGTGCATGACTGCTGGGGTTCTTACTGGAAGTATCATGATGTGACACATGCCATCTGTTGTGCACATCTTCTCCGGGAATTAAACGGCGTGATTGAGAACCATCCGGAGCAGACATGGGCAGTTAGGTTTAAGAAACTCCTGCTCGACATGAAAAAAGTGCGAGATAAGGCACTTCTTTCAGATAAGGATGAAGTCAGTTACTACCACCGTCATAAATTTGATATGGAGTATGATGCCATCCTTAAAACTGCATATGAGGAAAATCCACTTCTAGAAACTCCAGCTAAAAAGCGCGGTCGCCAGAAAAAAAGTAAAGTATTAAATTTGATTTGCAGACTGGATAATTACAAGGAATCAGTCTGCCTGTTTATAAAGAATCTCTGTGTACCCTTTGATAACAATCAGGCGGAACGCGATCTGAGGATGATAAAAGTAAAAACCAAGGTCTCAGGATGCTTCCGAAGTGAAGAAGGTGCACAGGAATATCTTACCATTATGAGTTATATCGGAACAGCCCGTAAGCATGGAATAAATGCTTTCACTGCTATCCGTGAGGCACTGAACGGAACCCCTGACAACATTTTCAACTAATAGGGTACTGAACAGTTACAAATTTCTTACATATTTATAACATTTGTTTTGCCAATTATAATAGCTCCGTATAGAACTTTATTGTCTCAATAAAATCATTGGTTAGATAATTCTCCATCCGATCTATGAAGATATCATATCTGCCACAATACTGTACTGTGTTCATATCTGCAACTCTTTTCCCATTCATTTTTTGAGTGATATTTTTCATTTCTTCTTTGAACTCTTCAATCTCTCGAAATATATTATATATGTTTGCCGTAACCTCTGCAC
>CAVBMG010000200.1:0-2875 GCA_963596435.1 Agathobacter sp. | reverse complement strand
GGCATGGCAATGACAATAGACAGCAGAGAACAAAATAACAGAAATTACTGCCCGAAGTTGGTCCATATTGAAGTATCTGGCAACGGGTTCTTATACAACATGGTAAGGATCATTGCAGGAACCCTGGAGAAGGTCGGACTGGGAGTATATCCGCCGGAACATGTTAAGGAGATACTGGACAGCTGTGACAGAAGGCTGTCGGCACCAAAGGCCTCAGCCCGTGGGCTTACACTGCTGGGAATTGATTATCTCGACTTGCAAGGGCACTGATAATGTGTTAGAATTTATCCTTGCGGAACCATGATTTTGGATATAGTCATGCCCGTGTTATGCGGCAGTTGATCTGTTTGTGCGATGGCATAAGACAGAAATTTGCCGGACATCAAGACAACGAAGATATCTCAAAATATAATTTTTACAGTTTATAAATAGAATTTAAGATAGATAGATACACAAAATCCAAGAAGGAGTAACTAATATGAGCTTACAGTTTGAAAAACAAGACGGAAATATGGCTATGCTGACAATCGAAAGATCAGCTGAAGAGCTTGATAAGGCTATTGAGAAGGCATATCACAAGATCAAGAACCAGATTTCAATCCCTGGTTTCAGAAAAGGCAAGGTTCCTCAGAAGATGGTTGAAAAGACCTATGGCGTAGAGATCTTTTTCGAAGATGCAGCTAATTTCCTGATCAATGATTCTTACAAAGAAGAAATTGACGGATGCGAATTAGAAATCGTATCTCAGCCGGATATCAACGTAACTCAGATCGAAAAAGGCAAGCCTTTTATCTACGAGGCATATGTAGCTATTAAGCCGGAAGTAACATTAGGACAGTACAAGGGCCTTGAGTATTACAAGTCAGATGTTTCAGTATCAGAAGAGGATATCGACAAAGAACTTGAACGTACAAGAGAGATGAACAGCCGCCGTGTTCCGGTTGAAGACAGAGCTGCTAAGGAAGGCGATATCGTTAATATCGATTTCGAAGGCTTTTGCGATGGCAAGGCATTTGACGGAGGCAAGGCTGAAGGACATTCACTTACTCTTGGATCAGGCACATTTATCCCTGGATTTGAAGAACAGATCGTGGGCAAAAACATTGGTGAAGAATTCGATGTTAATGTAACATTCCCTGAAAAATATCAGGCAGAAAATCTTGCAGGCAAGGCAGCAGTATTCAAATGCAAATTAAATGACATTAAGGTTAAGGAACTTCCGGAACTTGATGATGAATTTGCAGCTGAGGTATCAGATTTTGATACACTTGATGAATACAAGGCAGATATCCGCAAGAATATGGAAGCTGAGCAGGCTGAGGCAGCTAAGCGTGCAGCAGAGAACCAGTTGGTAGATGAAGCTATCGCAAATGCAGAGATGGTAATTCCTGGACCAATGGTAGACCTGGAGGTTCAGAACATCGCATACAATTTCCAGAACAGATTGCAGTCACAGGGCATCAGCATGGAACAGTATTTCCAGATTACAGGTATGACAGCTGAGAAGTTCCTGGAAGAGACTAAGCCTACAGCTGAGAAGAATATCAAGTCAAGACTTGTTCTCGAAGCAATTGCGGCAGCAGAGAATCTTGAAGTATCTGATGAAGATCTTGATGCAGAAATCCATAAGATGGCTGAAATGTATCAGATGGAATATGAATCACTTAACAAGATGATCACAGATGAAGAACGCGCCAATATGAAGAAAGATGTTCTTATAACTAAGGCAGCAGACCTGTTATATGACTGTGGAACAGCAGTAGACAAGCCGGAAGAAGAGCCTAAGACAGAGGAAGAGCCTAAGGCAGAATAAGAATAGATATTCCTTAATATTTGCATTGACACATAGCGGATTCAGGAATGAATCCGCTTACGAATATATAACTGTTCAGCAATGTTTATTGCAATGTTGCTATGAACAGCCATACGAATATTAAAAATACAGGAGGTAAATACATGAGTTTAGTTCCTACAGTCATTGAGGAAACCGGTCGTGGGGAGAGAGCCTACGACATATACTCCAGATTATTAAAAGAGAGAATAATTTTTCTCGCAGATGAGGTTAACAGTGTTACAGCAGGATTAGTTGTTGCTCAGCTGTTATTCTTAGAGTCAGAAGACCCGACCAAGGATATACATTTTTATATTAACAGTCCTGGCGGATCTGTAACAGACGGAATGGCCATTTACGATACCATGAAGTATGTAAAATGTGATGTCAGCACCACATGTATAGGAATGGCAGCAAGCATGGGAGCATTTCTGCTTGCAGGCGGAACAAAGGGCAAGAGATTTGCACTTCCAAATGCAGAGATAATGATTCATCAGCCATCAGGCGGTGCCCAGGGTCAGGCGTCAGATATCAAGATCAACGCAGATCATATCCTGAGAATCAGGGATAAGCTGAATAAAATCCTTGCCGAAAATACAGGCAAGGAGCTTGAGCAGATTCAGCGGGATACAGAACGTGATAACTGGCTTACTGCTCAGGAAGCAAAAGAATATGGACTTATTGATGCAGTAATCGAGGATCATAAGGAATAAAAAACTAATGCCACGGCCTGAATAACAGGCGGTGGCATAGTATGTTGAATAGGAATTTTTGAGAATAGTACAGCTGCTTAGGGAGATAATAAATGGCTGAAAAAAAAGATGTAAAAACAGGAACCAAAATGCCTGCTGACAGAACAGGGAGCAAGAATAAGGGCCCGTATTGTTCATTTTGCCTCAGACCGGCATCAGAAATAGGTGAACAGCTGATTGCAGGACCGGACGGAGTATTTATATGTGCTGACTGCGTAGAAGCGTGTGCAGGTATGTATGGCGGTGTTGTCAATTATCCGGAGATAACGAATAGCTTCGGACCTGAAATAAT
>CAVBMG010000199.1:0-2883 GCA_963596435.1 Agathobacter sp. | reverse complement strand
ACTTTATTCAAAAAATATCATTTTAGGACTTGACTTTTAATAGTTAGTCTTTCTAAATGCAATTATCTATTATTATAATGCATAAATATGTTTCCGTAAATGAAAAAGGGTGCCACTTTGTGACACCTGTTTATTTTTATTACATCACTGTTTATTTAAAAAACTTACGTTTCTTCTTCTCATCATTAGAACCAGAGTTGTTATTATTCTCCATGTTCTTTACAGCCTCCAGGGAATTACCTGATTCCTTGTCGAACTGCTTCAATAATTCTTTTGCTTCATTAGAAAGCTTATCGGGAACCTGAACAACAAGTGTTACGTAATGATCACCACGGACATCCTTATTTCTGAGTGACGGAACGCCCTTACCGCGTAATCTGATACGGGTGTCTGTCTGTGTTCCTGCTTTCACATCATATACTACCTTACCATCTACAGTATCAATAAGAATCTCTCCACCAAGCGCTGCTACCGCAAAAGATACAGGAACTGTTGAGAAGATATTCATCTCCTGTCTCTGGAAGATCGGATGTCTGTCAACTACCACCTCAACCAATAAGTCTCCTCTTGGTCCGCCATTTACACCCGGTTCACCCTTATCTCTGATACGTACGCTCTGTCCGTTATCAATGCCTGCCGGAATAGATACCTGAATCTTCTTGCGGCTGGAAATATATCCGCTGCCATGACAATCAGGACACTTCTCTTTAATTGTCTTACCTGTACCGCCACAGTCCGGACATACCTGTGAATTACGAATTGTACCAAAGGGAGTAGAATGCTGTGTTACTACCTGACCACGACCTCCACATTTACGACAGGTTTCTGGTGACGTACCAGGCTTAGCACCACTGCCGTTACAGGTCTTACAAGTGTCTTTCAGATTCAGATCCAGTTCTTTCTCTACGCCAAATACAGCCTGCTCAAAAGAAATGCGCACGCTGGTACGTAGATTAGCCCCCTTCATAGGACCGTTATTTCTTGCGCCGCCTCTGCTTCCGCCGCCAAAGAAGTCACCAAAAATATCGCCAAAAATATCTGAGAAGTCAGCTCCACTGAAGTCAAAGCCACCGAATCCGCCTCCGGCTCCTCCACCTTCAAAAGCAGAATGTCCAAATTGGTCATACTGGCGTCTCTTATCTGGGTCGCTTAATACTGCATACGCCTCGGAAGCCTCTTTGAACTTCTTCTCTGCTTCCTTATCACCCGGATTCATGTCAGGATGATACTTCTTGGCAAGCTGTCTATATGCCTTTTTGATTGTGGCATCATCTGCGCCTTTATCAACGCCTAATACCTCATAATAATCTCTCTTCTGCTCTGCCATGTTAATTTCTCATGCCTTTCTACATCTATTGAATGAATCGGAGAAATACCCTTACGGGCATTTCTCCTGTGCATAACACCTATATATCTTATACTTCTTTGTAGTCTCCGTCAACTACATCATCAGCATTTCCTGCATCCTGTGTTGTCTGCTGCGCACCACCCATATCAGGGCCGGCTGCACCTGCTGCACCCTGCATATTCTCATACATCTTTGTGAAGAGATTCTGTGCCTTGGACATCAGAGCTTCCTGTTTGCCTTTTAATTCAGATACCTGATCTTCTGTCATCTCAACATCCTTTGTGCTCTCAAGTAAGGACTTCAGGTCATTTAAATCTGCCTCAAGAGAAGCCTTCTCATTAGCATCAATCTTATCGCCAACTTCTTCTAATGCCTTCTCTGTCTGGAATACGAAAGATTCAGCATCGTTTCTTGCATCAATTGCTTCCTTTCTCTTCTTATCCTGTGCTTCATACTCAGCAGCTTCCTTAACTGCCTTGTCGATATCTTCATCAGACATGTTAGAACCGGCAGTAATCGTGATATGCTGTTCCTTACCTGTACCAAGATCCTTAGCAGATACATTTACGATACCATTTGCATCAATATCGAATGTAACTTCGATCTGAGGCACACCACGTCTTGCTGGAGGAATACCATCCAGTCTGAACTGTCCAAGAGACTTGTTATCTCTCGCAAACTGTCTTTCGCCCTGTACAACGTTGATATCAACGGCTGTCTGGTTATCTGCTGCTGTAGAGAAGATCTGGCTCTTCTTTGTAGGTATTGTTGTATTTCTTTCGATCAATCTGGTAGCTACACCACCCATTGTCTCGATAGACAGTGACAAAGGAGTAACATCAAGCAGAAGGATTTCACCGGCACCTGCATCACCTGCAAGCTTACCACCCTGAATAGAAGCACCGATTGCTACACACTCATCAGGGTTCAGAGACTTACTTGGCTCTTTACCTGTCAACTGTCTTACCTTATCCTGTACTGCTGGAATACGTGTGGAACCACCAACTAATAATACCTGACCAAGTTCGCTTGCTGTCATACCAGCATCCTTTAATGCGTTCTGGACAGGAACTGCTGTTCTTTCTACCAGATCACGTGTCAATTCATCAAATTTAGCTCTTGTAAGGTTCATATCGAAGTGCTTAGGGCCTTCTGCTGTAGCTGTGATGAAAGGAAGGTTGATATTTGTTGTAGTTGCACTTGAAAGCTCTTTCTTAGCCTTCTCAGCAGCTTCCTTTAATCTCTGCATTGCCATCTTGTCACCGGATAAGTCAATGCCTTCCTGCTTCTTGAACTCATCGATCATCCACTGAATGATCTTGTTATCGAAGTCATCACCACCAAGATGTGTATCACCGTTTGTAGCCAATACTTCAATAACACCATCACCGATTTCAATGATAGATACATCGAATGTACCACCACCTAAGTCGTATACAAGAATCTTCTGTTCTTTCTCGTTATCAAGACCATATGCAAGAGCTGCTGCTGTAGGCTCGTTGATGATACGTTTTACATCAAGACCTGCGATCTTA
>CAVBMG010000198.1:0-2893 GCA_963596435.1 Agathobacter sp. | reverse complement strand
GCTTACAGGTATAAACAGCTGCATCTATGCACAGCTTAAGCCCTATATAGAACAGATTGCAGCCGCCGAACTTATATCAACAGATTTGGCTTTTAATTTATCCGGCGATACTCTTTCTCACCTGAAATTCTATGCATCTGATCTGGGAATTACGACTGATTCATCTAAAGAAGAGGTTGATTCTGCCCTAAGCAAGGCATTCTATCAGGAATTTAACATGGCTCTCGTATTAAGAACATGCATTCGCGATTGCCCATACGAAATGTTTTGGTTTGGCAATAAATACAAGCTGAGCAGAGGATTCAAATACAGAAGAGAGATAGATTCAGATGGCAATATATATTATTCCATAACTGAATTATCCTTAAAATACCGCCTGTCTGTATCTGTTGATTACGCAGATCTGAATGTTTTGGATGATGACGGAAACTACTATCACACCGATTATAACAAGATGATTTCCATCCAGAATGCCATCACCAATGCTAACAATATTGTGGCAGAAGCTTCCGGTATGAGTGACCTTGAAAAGCTTGATCATTACAGACAGCGAATATGTGATCTTGTCTCGTATGATTATAATACATCCTCCCTAAGCTATGGTAACCCATGGCAGATCATATATGTATTTGATGGCAATCCTGACACAAATGTAGTATGTGAGGGATATGCTAAGAGTTTTCAATATTTATGCGACCAGAGTGATTTTTCCTCAGATCTATATGTATACTGTGTCTCCGGAAATTTCAAATATTCAGGAAGCAGCGGTGGCGGACATTTATGGAATATTGTTCATTATAATGATGAGAATTATCTTGTAGATCTTACTAACTGTGACGGCCCTATTCCATCTACAAAGCTCTATATGGTAAATCCTATTTCTGGAAATGTTGATGACGGATACACATTTGCCTACGGAGCTGCTCGATATACCTATACATACTACTCGGACACCAGAGCAATTTATGACGATACAGAACTGGAGTTCCCCCTCTATCATGAAATTGTAACAGATCCTGCCGTAGATCCTACATGTACGACTGATGGACTTACAGAAGGAGCCCATTGTTCATTATGCGACTTGGTTACTGTTAAACAGCAAACTGTCCCTATGTTAGAACATAACATTGTAATTGATCCGGCTGTTGCTCCTACAATAGATAAAGCAGGTCTTACAGAGGGCTCACACTGCTCTTTATGTGATCAAATTATTACTGAACAATTCGAGATGCCTGCTCTGTCTAAAGGTGGTTGGCATGATATAGGTGATTCACGTTATTATTACAAGGATAATGCCATTGCTATAGGATGGCTATATATTGCCGATGTAGGCGGTGACAACAGTTCTATTATCAGTAGCTGGTATTATTTTGATACAAATGGCAAAATGCAGACTGGCTGGCAATACATTGACGGTGATATGTATTATCTTGGAGATAATGGCAGGACAAGAACCGGATGGAATATTATCGATAATGAATGGTATTATTTTAGTATTGGCGGAAGGTTAAGATATGGCTGGCAATTTATTGATGACGACTGGTATTATCTTGGCAATGACGGCATAATGCTTACAGGATGGCAATTTATCGGAACCGGATGGTTTTATTTCAGTGCAGGCGGAAGGATGCGGACCGGATGGCAATACATTGATAACACCTGGTATTACATGAGCTCCGGCGGCAAAGTGCAGACCGTATGGCAATACATTAACGGCTATTGGTACTATTTCTCTGCCGGCGGTAAAATGAGAACCGGATGGCAATTTATTGATAACACCTGGTATTACATGAGCTCCGGCGGCAAAGTGCAGGCCGGATGGCAATACATTAACAGCTATTGGTACTATTTCTCTGCTGGCGGTAAAATGAGAACCGGGTGGCAATTTATCAACAACTCATGGTATTATATGTATCCGTCAGGCAAAATGGTCATCGGATGGCTTGAAATAAACGGTCATAAATATTATATGAATTCCTCAGGCAAGATGCAGACAGGATTTATATATATCGATAATGAATTGTACTATTTCGATTCCTCCGGCAGTATGGTCATTGATTCAAAAACTAATATTTAAACGGAGATTAATTACTCACATGAACAATTCTACTCTGGCTGTGGTTGTTACATATAACAGACTGACTATGCTAAAACAGTGTATATCGCATATCTGTACCCAGAGTGCACCATGCGATATTCTTATAGTTGATAATGCCAGCACGGATGATACGGCAAAATGGGCGTCCGATGTTGCCGGTAATTTTGATAAATACAAGATAATATATGAAAATACCGGCACAAATCTAGGCGGTGCCGGCGGATTTAATTACGGAATGCGCAAGGCCTGCGACTACGGATATAAGTATGTATGGATAATGGATGATGATGCATTTGCTCAGCCTGACTGCCTTGAAAAATTACTTGATGCAGCCAATAGTCTTGAAACAGAAAATCAGCTGTTTGGATTTTTATCAAGTGCAGTATTGTGGACTGACGGAAGCATATGCAAAATGAATTGGCAAAGAAAATATCCGCTTCCGAAAAAACGCAGCGAACATCATATTACGCAGAAGGATCTTGACACAGACATAATCCGCGTACAGTGTGCCACATTTGTCTCGCTGCTGTTTCCAACGGATATTATTAAACAAGTGGGACTTCCGATAAAAGAATTCTTTATATGGTGTGATGATATAGAATATACCAGACGCATATCCATAAAATATGAAATTCCTTGTTATGTGATTCCTGCCAGCATAATGATACATCATACCGCAAATAATGTCGGCTCAGACCTGGCAACAGACTCCGTTGAGCGCATCTCAAGGTATAATTATGCCTTTCGAAATGAAAATTACATGTATAGGCAATATGGAATAAAGAGCTTTTGTTA
>CAVBMG010000197.1:0-2967 GCA_963596435.1 Agathobacter sp. | reverse complement strand
CTTTTGGTCTGTGCTTGTCCATTCTGTACCCATGCACCGTCTGCATTTACCTGATAGCCGTCCGGAGTCGTGGTATTTGCAAGCATGTATCCATTACCATCGAAATAATAGCACTCTGCAACACCGTCACCATTGCCGTCTATCCACTGCCAGCCGTTTGAGTACCATGTGGAATTATCGGCATTAGTTCCGTACCAATAGCCATTGGCATTCTGCTGCCAGCCGGCGGCAAAGCTCGTGATACCGAATACTGTAGATGCCAATACAGCCGTCATTCCTGCGCATATACGTCTAATTCTCATTTGCTCCTCCTCATCCTTTCTCTTTAATTCCAAATGTATCTGTATTATTGTTTTGATGTTTCTACTTTTTTGATAGTCTCGAGATTTGTCTTCTCCACATCAGTAAGTACATTGTCATTAAATTTGTCAGCGTCAACTGCCGGAACATACCATGTCTTACCTCTGAAATAACTGTTCAAGGCAGGATCCGTAAACATTCTTCCGTGTCTTGCATATATTTCATTTCTGGCAATACGCAACTCATAGGCTGAAAATCCTTGAAGCTCGGATGTGCTTAGATATCTTGTGTTGCTGTCAGGCAGTATGTAAGCTCTGTCTATACCGGTATATTCCGGGAGCTGTGCATTATTGATATCCGTTGGTTCCTGTATTCCTGCCGGATCCTCGGTATTCATGCCTGTCTGCCCCAACTCTGACGTATTACTGTTCGTTGAGTTAGAAGCGGTCTTTTTAAGTATAGGTAGCTCTCTGACTTCATTTTCACATGTAACTGAATTACCATCGAATGCAACATTACTGATGGTAAATACAAGCTTCAGGTCATTTGCCTCTACCTGCGCTATGCGTTGAGCAGCCTCAGTATCTGCAATAGTCAGCTCGATTTTCTTTTCTTCAGAACCACCGCTTACAAGTTCAACAAAATTTGTAATTGTATTGAACTCTGCCAACACCGATGATTCATTATCCTGAATCTGCATTGTATAATTTATGCTTCTCAGCTCTTTCACACAGCCGTTGGTGAATTTAAGCCTTAGCATGAACTGATTGTCAAATACCTGCTCAAGGCTTTCTGCTTCTATTGCGATATCTTTTATGCTCTCATTAAGGATTGCCTCAATACAAGCCTCTATCTTCTCACCACTGTCATAGTAATAATCCAATGACTCATATATGGTCATTGCATCAGTATATTTGCCGGCTGCATACAAGCTCTCTGCCTCGGTATATTTAAGCTCCTGCTGCCCCAATATCCCATCTGTGGCATCAAGATATATCCTTGTCTCACCCTTAAGATCTGTGAGCTCAAGCCCATTGTCTGTCATCTGGTAATCATATACAGTCATACCATTGTCCAGATTCAAGGTAAGCTTTTTCTTTTTAGCCGTATATGTCCCCGCGTGCCGTGTCTCATCAGATAATGAAGTATACAAGGCATATGTATCCTCCGTTCTTTCTTTGGGCTGCGATGTGTAAATTACGCTGCCATCCTTTCCGAAGTTCATAATATGATAAACTGATCTACCACCTTGCGACATCTGCTCAGCAACATATACTCCCTCTAATTTGGATGGATATGTTCTCATGTATTTGAATATGTTGATTGCAATAAACGCAATGGCTACAAGTGCTAATAACGCAACTATAGGAAACAACTTTTTCTTATTGACATGTATGGCTGTAACCTGTGCATTTATCTTGCCGCTGTATTTAGCAGATGTTTTCTCTAAAAGATTATTCCCGCAATTATCACAAAAACGCGCGTCATCCGGCAGCTGTGCTCTACATTTTTCGCAATACTTCATATTATCCATCCCTATACTGTCTGTAATTATTCTTCGACTATCAATGAAAATCTCAATTTGACAGCTTCTGTACGCTTATACATCCATCGCTCTTCCGCATTTTTTGCAGAATTTTGCACCCAGTCTTACAGGCGCTCCACAGTCCGGACATATGCTTTCATCGTTAACAGAACTCCTGTTATCATGAACATCCCTTGTCTTATCTACACTGTCCTCATACTTTGCACCACACTTCCTACAGAACATGTCATCCCCAGTAATAACTGCCCCGCAGCTTGGACACACTCGCTCTGCCGGCGCAACATATTTTTCACCGCACTTTGAACAGAACTCTGCATCACTGCTTATCGCTGCACCACAGTTCTGGCAGATCTTGGTATTGCCGTAAGCATTTATCGCATTCTGCATTTTTGCGGCGGATTTGTTAGCTGTCTGTATTATCTCATTCATATCTGACTGCAATGAGCCCTTGTTGCATGCTATCAGTGTCGCGGCTATCGCTATCGAAGCTATAAGGATGACCCCATAGATGTAGCACAGATTTGTTCTGCATACATTTGCAAATACATATGTCATCATTTCATCAGCGGAGCCCACGCCAAAGCGATAGACCAATGCCTGCATTATCTCACTGGAACGTATATTCATCAGTATCGTCTGAGCCTGAGTATCGAGTCCCGATGATACTAATTTAATACCTATCAGCTCGGCTAATGAGATAACCGCGGGTAAGCCGTATCTGATAATGAGGTTCTTTCTTGTGCATATAACAACAAGCATAGATATCACTGGAAGTGCCAGCATGGCAAGCCACATAATATTGCCTGCTGTACTCTGGATTCCGTAATTTATACCGAAAGCCAGCGAGTACAAACCGAAACTAAAATCAATGAATTTAATGTATGCAACACCTGCACTAAACTCGTATATAGGTATGAAGAAGAAAAATATCTGTACGGCTATCAGAGCTATTAAAATCCGCTCGAAATGATTTGTGCTCTTTTTACTTATTTTCATAATCAAAGCTCCTCTTCTTTATGTTATTTGCATCAAAATATCCAATACACTTTGATAATAACATATATTTTTGGTTTTTCAAGCACCCATAACATTTATTCTTCTACTAAAGGTGTGCGGTATTC
>CAVBMG010000196.1:0-3124 GCA_963596435.1 Agathobacter sp. | reverse complement strand
ACTTTTAACAGCCAGTTAGGGATTATCCCTGCTGGCTTATTTTTTTATCGAAAAGGAGACAAACAACATGAGAAAAGAACAGATTATTACGACAAACAACAATCAGATGGAGGAGAAAGGCATGAAGAGCAGATTCATTCACTTTAAAAAGAGATTCGTTCCGGCATTATCCGGGGCACTTATGGGAGTAATGCTTATGAGCACTACCTGCTTTGCGGCAGGAGATACTTCCGCAGTAACACAGCCGCTTGAGAACTTAAAGACACTTATCATTGCAGTCATTGGTGCGGTTGGTGTCATCATTCTTGCAAAGAATGTTATGGAGTTCGCACAAGCCTATCAGCAGCAGGATTCATCTACCATGAACTCCGCTCTGAAAGGAATTGTGGCAGGTGTCATGATGGCTGGTATTTCAACAGTTCTGACATTCTTAGGCTTCTAAGATGGGGAAAAAGAGTTCCCCTTTTAGTAAAAGGAAAGAGGTGAATAACAAGTATGGATATTTTTAAGCTTGGAGACAAGATCCTTGCACTTCTTGAGGCAGTGTTTGGGTTTTGGAACAATCAGATATCCCTGGTCTTTGCAATGCTTGGACAGTCACCGGTCAGTTTCAAGGGCGGAGGTCCCTGGGCAGTCATTGAGGGTATTGAGCCGGTCTTTGTAGCGGTCGGCTCATCCCTCGTTGTGCTGTTCTTTGTTATCGGTTTCTGCTCGGAAAGCATAGATGTAAAAGATGAGATGAGGTTTGAGTCTATATTTCGTATGCTTATCCGACTGGGACTTGCAGAATGGTTTGTTGCAAATAATGTCACGATCATGAAAGCGTTTTTTACTTCCATAGGAAATCTGGTGGGACTAATATCTGCCGGGACAACGACGCAGCTTGCCATTGACAGTACACAAGCAGACATCATTAAAGGACTTGGATTTGGTGAAAGTCTGGTAATGCTGATACTTACAGCTTTGCTTGCAATCATCATTATTATCTGTGGATTCTTTATCATCTACACAGTATATTTCAGGTTCTTAAAGATACTGATTATTGTGCCACTTGGTGCGATTGCCTGTTCCACGATGGCAGGAAACAGAATGGTCAGTCATACAATGGCTACCTACTGCAAATATTTCCTGTCATGTGTATTTGAGGCAGTAACGATGGCACTTGCGATTGTGGTATGTAATGCATTTATCAATGCAGGACTTCCGGCATTTACAGGAAGTTATGCTGACTGGGCACAGACGCTTATATATCTGTGTGAAATGACATTTACGATAGCAATGACTGTTGGAAGCGTGAAGGGTGCACAGACACTTACAAGCAAGGCATTTGGATTATAGAAGGGAGGAAAGACAATGGTAATCGAAGTAAACAAGGATATTGACCGCTATCAGGAATCGGTTGCGATGGGACTTACTGCAAGGCAGCTTATATTTTCCATTGCAAGCGTAGTGGTCGGTGGCGGTATTGTCCTTCTTCTTTACAAGTATATCGGTCTTACGGGTTCTGCTTATGTGGCAATTCCCTGTGTGGCACCGATTGCACTTGGCGGCTTCTATTCCTTTAATGGGATGAATTTCTACGAGTATATGGGAAAGAAACTGCATTTTATGTTTGGCAACAGGGCACTTACCTATGTATCAACAGAGGGAGAGCCTGCAATAAAGCAGTTAGAATCAGAACAGAATGAACAGGTAAAGAAGAAAGGCAGAAAGGCTGAACCGGAGACTGTAACAGCTGATTCGGCTGTAAAGAAGCAGGAGGAGTTTGAAGCAATGAAGAAAAAGACGAGAAACATGCTGCTTGGACTTGTCGCAGTCATTGTGGCGGCAGCAGGCATTGCAGCATATAAGGCAATGCATTAGAAACGAATAGTATCTGACCGAAAGGTCGGGAACACAGCCCGCAGGGTGAAGTTCCCGGCGGGCTTTCATTATAAGAAAGCGAGGTTAGAGACATGGGTTTATTTACAGACGGATTTAAGTTATTAAAAAAGGCGAGTGAGCCTTTGTATAAGACACCTAAATCCATTCAGGAAACCATAGAGATTATGGCGGTGGCTGAAAACGGCATTTTTGAAGTAAGCAAAAATAAGTATTCCAAATGCTACCGCTTTTGCGACATCAATTACACGACAGCAACCGAGGATGAGCAGATCGGTATTTTCGAGAGATACTGTAAGTTCTTAAATTCGCTGGACTGTAATTATAAGATTACGATCAACAATAAGAACAAAAACATGGATGATCTCCGTGATAAGGTTTTGATTGCTGAGAAAAATGATGGCTTCAATAATTACAGAAGAATTTACAATGACATCATTGAGGAGAAGATTATTGAGGGCAGACAGGGGATTGAGCAGGAGAGATACCTGACAATCACGATTGAGAGAAAGAACTTCGAGGAGGCAAAGGCACAGTTTGCAACCCTTGAGGCAACGATACACAAGGCTTTCATTGAGCTTGGGGCAGAGATTGTGCCGCTTAATGGCAATGAGAGACTGAAAGTGCTCTATGACTATTATCATCTTGGAGATGAGGGCAGCTTTGATTTTGATATCAAAAAGGCTAAGAAGGTCGGGGCAGATTTTAGAAATGATCTGTGCAATGGGATGGTGAAATATTTCCCAGACCATTTTGAGGATGAGAGTAAATTCTGCAAGGCACTTTTTATCAAAAAGTATCCGAGCAGTTTGTCAGACAGATTTATCAATGAGATTACTTCCCTTCCGGTTCATTCCATCACAAGCATTGATGTGGTGCCTGTGCCAAAGGATCTGACAACAAAGGTGCTTCAGAAGAAATACCTTGGTATTGAGTCGGATATTATCAAACAGCAGAGAGTCCGTAATAAGAATAACGATTTTTCTACGGAAATCTCATATGCCAAGAGAACGGAGAAAAAGGAGATTGAGGAAATCATGGATGATGTCCGTGAGAATGACCAGTGCCTTTTCTTCGTGGGAGTAACCATTATTCTTATGGCAGAAAGCAAGAAGGAGCTTGAGAGTGTATGTGAGACAGTGGAGACTATCGGAAAGCGTAACAGCTGCACGATTGATACACACTACTTAAAGCAGAGGGAAGCACTCAACACAGCACTTCCGATTGGAGTAAGACAGGTGGA
>CAVBMG010000195.1:0-3135 GCA_963596435.1 Agathobacter sp. | reverse complement strand
GGAGAATATTGTTTTCTTTGCTATTGCATTGTATATATTTATCGTTGAAACTAGTGTACTGGCACATTGATAATTGAACCAATATATAACTTGCGCTATACTGTAAATAGGAATATAAACAGTAATAGTGGAGGTTATATTATGGCACGTCCCAAGAAAAACCATGTTCAATTATCAGATGTCGAAGTGAAACAATTGAAGGGTATCATAAAGAACAAGGATACCAATCAAACTACAGTCAATCGTTGCCGATTGTTGCTGGCGTTGGATGAAAGCCATCCCCCTGCATGGTCTTACGACCAATGTATTGATGCTTATGGTGTAAGCAGAGCAACCATTGCAACACTTGCAAAAACATTTTCAGAGGGTGGCATTGATTCTGCGCTTGCCCGAAAACGTAGCGTTAATTCTGATCAAGCCCGGCGTAAGGTGGACGGTCGCACTGAGGCAAGGCTCATAGAGGTTGCCTGTGGACCTGTTCCTGATGGTCATTCCAGATGGACAATCCGATTACTTGAGAATGAAATGAAAGTCATTCTTGATGAACCAATCAGTCGTGAAGCTATACGCCGTACGTTAAAAAAAACCGGCTTAGACCTCACCGCAGTGACTACTGGTGTATCCCGAGTGTAGCTGATCCTGAATTTATCGCTGCCATGGAAGATGTCCTTGATATTTATGAAACCCCATATGACCCACACCGTCCTGTTGTATGCATGGATGAAAAGCCATACCAGCTTCTTGGAGAAGTGCGTGAGTCATGGTCAATGCGCCCTGGTGACAACAAGAAGATCGATTCCGAATACCAACGGAATGGTACCTGCAGTATATTCGCTTTTATCGAACCGCTTGGTGGTCGGCATCATGTAAGTGTTCGTGAACATCGTACTGCAGTTGACTGGGCAGAGGAAATCAAGTACCTTGTTGATGAAATGTATCCAGACGTCGAAAAGATCATTCTCGTAATGGATAATCTGAATACTCATAAACCGGCATCTCTATACAAAAAGTATTCACCAGAAGAGGCACGTAGGATCATTAAAAAACTTGAAATTCATTACACACCAAAACACGGCAGTTGGCTTGATATTGCCGAAATTGAACTCAATGTCATGACCAGGCAATGCTTGTCACGCAGGATTGAAAATATCGACATTCTCCGCTCCGAACTAAGTATCTGGGAGCAAGAACGCAACAGCATACAAGCAACAGTAAACTGGCAGTTTAGAACCAAGGATGCTCGGGTTAAACTTGTGTCTTTATACCCTGAGCTTTAGCTTAGGGTATATAAGTTTAATTATCATTGTGCCAATACACTAGTAGTTTAGCATCAATTGTATAGTTTGTCTAATTTCTGGAAATAATAGTAATTATTCAGAACTGCATTCGCAAAACCGCTGTTTCACAGCTTGAGTTTTGATACATAACACTATAAATTTAGGAAGGATTCCAATTATATGAGTCTGATTATGAAAAAGATCATACCTGCATTTTCTATTCTTGTTGCCTTCTGTGAAAGCCTGTGTGGCTGCTCCTTAGTTTACAATACCTATCCTTCCACGGAAAGCTATGAAAATGAAGAATTCGAATCGGTAAATACTTCCAAAGTAGACAGTACTTACTCCTTATCGCCCGTTATGCGTGAGCTTCGAAAATCTGTCATGGAAATGCTGGGAGAAAATTACTGGCCGAATGCTCTTTATACGGCAGAAGAATTTGAAGAATTAACCGGAATTCCGGAGGAGATGTACCACAGCTTTCTTGCCGAGTACGAGCACACCGAAGCCGGTACGGATATGATGGTTCTTGTGGAAGCAAAGGAAGAGGATGTTACAAACGTGGAACTTCTTCTTGACCAATACCGGGAAAAGCTTCTGAAAACCTACGAAAAGCAACCCCTAAATCATGCCAAGGTCGAAGCCTCCCGGATTGAAGTCATTGATAATTATATCTGTTTCGTACAATTAGGCGCCGATACCTCTGCCCTCAAAAATGCGGATGAGAATGCATTGGTCAGCTTCTGCCAGAACCAGAACGAACAGGCACTTGATATTCTTGAAAAAAGACTTTATGCCATGAAGGGATTTTAATTCCTATCATCTGCATGGCAATTCAAAGTATTTATTCATTCTCCTCGTCAAGATCAACAAGACGTAAGCCTGCCGTATCGGTAACAGGAAGTGAGAATACAATGGTCTTTGCAGGACTCTGCATTCCGGCCTGCTCCATGATTGCCTTCATAATGTTGTTCTTCTGATCCTTTTTGGTAACAATAAAAATCATGGACTTTTCTGCGGCAATCGTCACACCCAGATACTTTTCCGCATATTCCATGCCGGTTCCCTTCGCATGAATGACCGTTCCGCCATAGGCACCGGCACCACGGGCTGCATCCATGACCATCTCAAGATTTCCCTGATCTGCGATTGCAATAATTAATTCATATGTTGTATCCTTCAATGTCGATTCCTCACTTTCCGGCAATTCCTGTCTGTCGAGTAAAAACTGCAGTGTCCTTTTTCCTCCGATACTGCTTAACGGTACGAGAAAGGCAATTCCCTCTCCAGGTGCATCAATCTGCAGCTTCCGCTGCAGATCCTTCTTCGTCTGTATCCAGTCATTCTTCTGCACAAAATTAAAAATCACCATCTTCTCCGAAGCTTCCAGCCCCAGATAATCCAGAATATCCCCTCTGGCAGTTCCCTCTCCCAGAGTAATATACATGACCTCCAGCTTATCTTTTTTATATAAATCAATGTATTTCTTACTATTCTTACGATCAATGATCGTCGTCATAATATAAACGTCACTCATATCTTAACCCTTCCGCTTACATCTCTATGTATTATATTGCCTGCTTGTGTCAAACCATAATAGCACCATGAATAATCCTTACAGTTCGATAATATCCATATCCTCGGATGCCAGAACTGCCATATCTGCACTGACAGCAACCCGTCTGTGCGCCTGACTCTCCTTAACGCGGAATACTACTCCAAGAATCTGGATAGTAATCAGGGGTGTCATCGCTACCATAGCAACTACTCCGAATGCATCCGTCATAATATTACCGCCTGTAACCTCACAGGCCCCCATTGCAAGCGGAAGCAGAAATGTTGCGGTCATCGGTCCGGA
>CAVBMG010000194.1:1607-3165 GCA_963596435.1 Agathobacter sp. | reverse complement strand
TCCGCTTGCACTGAAATACGCTACTAATTTCTTCATAGGAAATACCTCCAATTTTAAAAAAATGTGCAGAATCTACAATTTCATTCTGCACATTTATTATATCTCTTTTTATTTTGTTATGTCTAATGCCTATATCATATAGACTTCTATGCCCAAAAGGCATTTATCGTAATCACATGCATTCCTTGAGCGCATTTACTAGCTTCATTTCACTTAATGGCTTTGCCAGATGCAGATTCATTCCTGAAATACGGCTGTTAATGATATCCTCTGCAAATGCATTGGCACTCATGGCAATGATAGGGATATTTTCTGCATCCATTCTTTTCATGGATCTGATCTTTCTTGTTGCATCCCATCCATTCATATTGGGCATCATAATATCCATATAAATTACATTATAATACCCTGGTGCAGAGCTCTCAAATCTATTCACTGCTTCTAATCCGTCAACCGCGCAATCCACATTGATTCCATTATTCTCCAGCATGAATTTGGCTATTTCCATATTCAGTTCGTTATCTTCTACAATCAGTGCCCGTAATCCCTGAACAGATATCTGTTTATGTTCTACTGACTGTTTCATATGATCCTGCTCTCCAGCCCTGAATGGAATCACTACAATTGCAGTTGTTCCTATGCCCTTCTGGCTCTTGAGTTCTATTGTTCCACCAAGCCTGTCCACAATTTTCTTTGCAATTGCAAGTCCAAGCCCCGAACCTTCATATTTTGATCTGCTTGTCTCATTTTCCTGGGAAAACATGTCAAATGCCTGGCTGATGAAACTCTCACTCATACCAATTCCAGTATCTGTACAGCCAAACTCATACACTACTGTCTCATCATCTGCAGCTTTCTCCCTACACCAGACGCGGACACTGCCTCCCGGCTTTGTAAACTTGATCGCATTCTCCGTCACAGCAGACAGTAATCTCTCCATATAGACCGGATTACCGATCAGATTCATATGCTTTAATTCTGACATGCTCCAGTCCACTATATAGTCAACATTCTTATCTGCTGCCAGAATCTGCTTATTTTTATTCTCTCTACTCAACAGATCTGCAAGATTAAATGCGATATCCTGGTCAATGGATTCTTCAGACTGCAATTTATTCATATCCAATATATCATTCATAAGTGACACAAGATATTTGGAAGAATCCATAATCTTATCCCTGCACTTTTGCTGTATTTCAAGATTGTCAGGATACTGATTTCCCAGCTCGACCATACCTATAATACCATTCATCGGCGTGCGGATATCATGACTCATATTGGATAAAAATCTGGTTTTAAGAGCTGCATCCTTTTTGGCTTCCTCTACCTCATACAACAGATCCTGCTCTCTCTTCTTCGTATCACTGATACTTCGAATGACACAGAGTACATGCGTCAGCCGTCCGTTTTTGTCTCTGTTTTTTTCAATAAATCTGAGTCTGTGCCAGTTTCCGTCTTTCATCCGGTATTCCAGCACTATGGTCTCTTCATTCTTCATACGCTCCGGCAAGGTAGAGATATCCGTAAATTTGAAAAAGGCATCCTGATACTCCTCGGC
>CAVBMG010000194.1:0-1597 GCA_963596435.1 Agathobacter sp. | reverse complement strand
TCTACATACCTTCTGATTACTTACAGATAACGTTCCTGACGTGGTGAAATTCAGATTCGTCCTGTCTCTGTTTGATATTTCTTCAAAATAGTCTGCTTCGATATCAATTCTTGAAATGTACTGATACGTTCTGGCAATAGAATATATAATCTCATTGCTCAGGCGTACCTCATCCAGAGTATCCTGCAATTTCTTCTGGATTGCCTTTTCCTTATAAAGAATGCTGTCGATATTACGAAAGCCCAGAAAAATGGAGAATTTATCATCCTCTACCTGTCCTTTTACTGCATATGCCTCAAAAAAACTGTGTGTCCCTTCTTTGGTAACACTGTGATAATGATAGGTAATTTTCTCCTCTTTTGAGAGTCTTTTTTTCATATTTTCACAGGAGAGCCAATCCAGAAATTCTTCCCTGTCTTCCTGCAAAATAAAGGAATCTGCATATTGTCTGGAAAATTCATCAAAGTCAGCATACATATGCGGAGTAGCAGGGCTGCCTATAAGCCGTCTGGCATTGGTATTTTCAGATACTCTCAGGATTTCATATTTTCCAGAGTTAAGCTCTATACGATACAGCGAAACATATTCAGGTGATAACTTGTCCAGAGCATATCTCTCTTTTTCCATCTGCTTATCTTCTGTTTGTACAGCAGAATGAATCATGCAGGAACAGAATCCCCTTTTGCCGACTGGCATAACTGCTGCATGATAATTCTTCTCTTCTATCACCAGATCCATTTCACATGGTGTATCTTCATAAGCAGCCTGATAATACACTCTGCGCCATTTTTCATCAGCTTTAGGCAAAAGACTTAAAACCGAATGATCCAGCATTGCATCCAGTCTGAAGCCTTTTATATTCGCAAATGCCTGATTGCAGTAACGATATATCCAGTCTATCGGCTGTCCATTATCATCCAATACAAGTTCCACTACACTATATGCCAAAGTGCTATGGTCAAATATATTCAGGTTAAATTGCTCGTTATCTAAAGGCATACTACTTTCTCCTTATTCCATGCCGTTTTGTCAAACAATCATCTAATCTTTTCTGTATTTTGATAGTATCTCATATAAAACAGCTGGAGCAATTGGCTTTGCTATATGGCTGTTCATACCGGCATTTAATGTTTCCTGTTTTTCCTTATCAAATGCATCTGCTGTCATTGCAATAATTGCAACTGTGGCTGCATCCTTACGTTTAAGTTCTCTGATCCGTCTTGTTGCTTCAAGTCCATCCATGATGGGCATATGAACGTCCATAAGAATAACATCATAATAATTATCTGCTGACTGCTCAAATTTCTGAAGTGCTTCCTCTCCATTCTGCGCAGTATCAACCAGGCAGAACATCTTCTCCAAAACGGTCTTTGCTACATATATATTGAGTTCATTATCCTCCACCAGAAGAATATGTACTCCTTTTAACGATCTTTCTTTTTGCTCTGTCTTTTCTTTCTCTAACGGAACATCCGCCAATTCAACATACAACTCAATTTTGAATTCTGTTCCTTTTCCAAGCTTGCTCTTTACCTCTATTGTGCCATTCATGGCATCAACAAGATTTTTTACAATAGGTAAGCCAAGACCTGTACCT
>CAVBMG010000193.1:0-3339 GCA_963596435.1 Agathobacter sp. | reverse complement strand
CGTAGCAGAGGGCGGTATTAACTTTTCCTTTTATCTCTATTGCTTCCATTGTTTTTCCTTTCAAAATTCACATTGGACAATGCTCCCAGAGAGACTCGAACTCTCACCCCTCATGGCACTGGTTCCTAAGACCAGCTTGTCTTCCATTCCACCAGAGGAGCTTAAACGCAGAGCCAGGGATTCGAACCCTGATACCCTTTCGGGATGCCGGATTTCAAGTCCGATGCTGTACCAGTTGAGCCAACTCTGCAGATTCGAAAGCTTCGCTTTCTCATTGTTGCGGTGCTTCTCAAATGCTCATGCAAGCATGGCATTTTCATCGCTACTCGCGCAAAAAAATACCGCTCACCTTTTCATCCAAGGTAAGCGGTACGCTAAAACATGTTTATCTATTTTGTCTGACCAGCCTTATCTGCCCGGCCCTGTGACAATTCTCGAAACACAATTTTCTCGCTTATGCTTAGCCTTAAATGAACGCATGGTATCAAAGCTCCACTCATATCTCTTGAGCAGTGCTGAAGATTCAGATTCACTATGAAGCTGATATAAACGATTAATTGCTGTCATGTCTTTTTCCTTTCTAAGGAGCTTACTTTTGCTCCGCTTATCTCTTTCTATATCGGATAATAACATCGATTTCTTTAGTTGTCATTATACCTGTGGTATAAAGGCATGTGCAAGTGCAGGATACTGCACTAAATCCATCCCTTCCAAACATCCGGCTGATATCCAATCGTAGACTGCTTTCCATTTCTTACAACTGGAGTCTTGATCACCTGAGGATTCTCAAGAATCTTCTTTAGCTTATCCTCATCAGCAATATACTTGATAAGCGCCAATGTGTCCTGGTCCTTGCCCTCCCAGTTAATCATATTCTCAAGGCCGCCATTATTTTGAGCGACAGAATTAAACTCTCCTTTGCTCATGCCTTTTTCTTTCATATCAATAAACTGATACTTGATGCCACGCTCCTTGAAAAATCGCTCCGCTTTCTTTGTATCATTGCACTTGCGAGTTCCGAATATTTGGATATTCATATACACCTACCTTCTTAAATTACAATTCCTGCCACATGATCCAGCTCATGCTGAATAATCTGAGCTGTCCAGCCTGAATACTTTCCATGCTGTTTCTTAAAATTTTGATCAAAATAATCAACTTCTATCTCTTTATATCTGGTGCACGGTCTTACTCCATCCAAGGAAAGACATCCTTCCTCTGTATGAAAAGCACCTGATTTCTTTGTGATTACTGCATTTATCATAGCAAACTGAACCGGGCCCGCAGCAATTACAATAATATTTTTCTTTACACCTATCATGTTAGCCGCCATGCCAACACAATGATCTAAATTTGCTCTTAGTGTATCTAACAAATCTGTTACTACCTGCCTATCTGCCTCTGTCGCCAGCTCTGATTTCTGCGCCAGAAACATTGGATCTCGCATTATTTTCTTAACCATTTACTTACACCCATTCACGCCACAGCTATTTCTGTGTTCTACGATTTCTTCATCTTTCACTTGAGGCTGTCCAATCCATGCAAAAGCTTCATCGATATCAAATATCTTCCATTATAGTTTAATTCATCGAGCAGCTTGAATCTCTGCCATCCATATCATCATCTTTTACATAGCGGGCGTTGAATTCCATATTGATATCCCTAAGTTCCTTCTTCCCATCAATATAGTCCTGGTACATCTCTGCAAGACCAGCCATGCAGCCATCACAATTTGCCTCAATATTTCCAAGAGAATCCTTTACTATCTGCTCTCTTTCTTCCCTTGTTGTTTCTGAAATTAAATATCCCATTCTAATTACTCTCCTTATCTGGCCATTCCGAGCCTACATCAAGGCCATTTTCTGTAAGCCAGTCATCCTCTACTGACTTAATTTTCTCTTCTCTATTTTCGTTAATCAAAGTCACTGAAACCTTGGGCTTCTCGCCTGGAGCTAAAGCCTCGCAGCCATAGTCTCCATCAAATATATGCTTTATTTTCCACATAGTCTATCTACTATTTTCCTTTGCAAAATTTACACCAATTTCAAAAAGCTGGACATACCATTCTTCCTTAGTCACATCTATTCCTCGATGAAATACTGCATCAGCTCATACTTCAGCTTACAGCCTTCATAAATCTCAGCAGGAAGCAAGGCTCTTGCAACCAGCTTAAGATCATCACTTTCAATATCAATCCTCTTTAAATTTGCGTAATCTCCATCAATTGAGACTACTTCATAATACCAAGTCTGCATTCTATACCTCCGCTACCTCAATCAGATGTCCATCCGGATCCTTGAGCATAACAACTCGCTTGCCCCAGGAATTTATCCTAACATCTCCTATTATCGTATTTTTGTACTTACCTAGAGAATTTAAAAAAGCATCCAAGTCATTCTCCTCAAAGAATAGCTCAGATGCATTGCCAGTTACTGTATTCGAATCAATCAATTGTTCCCAGCTCCTTTGCTCCTGTAATACTAAACCATCCGAAAGAATAACATTTTCTCCAAAATCTCTTAAAATCTGCAGTCCAAACAAATCATGATAGAAGCGCTTAGACTGCTCAATATCCTTCACTACTAGAAGTATATTTTTAAGCTTCATCAGTACCTCCAAATGCCTTATACTTCCTTCTCATAATATGAATATGTTCTGTCATCAAACAGCACCCATTCTACAAGCTCCACGGTTCCTGGATTAGCATCTAGGAACCTCTTTACTGTTCCTACTGCAATCTTTGCTGCCAGATCTACTGGGAAATGATAAACACCAGTTGAAATAGAAGGGAACGCAATACTCTTGATTCCTTTCTCTGCAGCAAGCTTCATGGAATTGTAATAACAGTTAGCTAAGAGATCTGCTTCCTCTCGGGATCCACCATTCCATATTGGGCCTACTGTATGAATTATATATTTACACGAGAGATTATAAGCTCCTGTTATCTTTGCATCCCCAATTTCACAACCATGAAGCGTTCTGCACTCTGCCAAAAGTTCTGGGCCTGCAGCTCTGTGAATGGCTCCATCCACTCCACCGCCACCAAGCAATGAGCTGTTTGCTGCATTTACAATTGCATCCATGTCTGTAACCTTAGTAATGTCACCTTTAATTGTCTTTATCATAATCTCACATCCTTAACATAGAAAAAGGTTCATCCACACTGCCTTCGCATGAATGATTCCTCTTAATTTTACCATAAAAAACTAAAGCTTCTAGCTCTAACTTACTCTTTATCAACTTCTGGACATAATGTCCAAAAGTGAAATTATGTCCTAATATATTGATATATTATATAGCAATTAATTTTTTCAATTCATCTGAGAAAAACTCTTTCTC
>CAVBMG010000192.1:0-3494 GCA_963596435.1 Agathobacter sp. | reverse complement strand
GGATGTTATTGGAAGATACCTTTATCAACAGTATATCTGTGAACCTGATACTATTTTTGAAAGCGTATATAAAGTAGAACCGGGACAGGTAGTTTGTTTTCATGTAAAAAAAGAGGAAACTTCAGAACGTGTAACAAGCTGGAAATACTGGGATATTGCGCAGGTACATCAGGCAAAAGCAGCAGATAAAGTAAATTCTTATGAACAGGCAAAGGAAGAACTTACTGCTATTTTGAAGGATGCTGTGGCTAAGAGAATGATAGCAGATGTACCGCTTGGAACTTTTTTGAGTGGAGGATATGACTCTTCTCTAGTGACAGCTCTGGCACAGTCGTTGAGTAATGAACCGGTTAAGACTTATTCTATTGGTTTTCATGAAGAAAACTACAATGAAGCCAGATATGCAAAAGAAGTGGCGAAGCACCTTGGAACCAACCATACAGAGTTATATGTAGATGAGCAGGCAATGTTCCACATGCTGGATGATATAGCAAAGTATTATGATGAACCCTTTGCAGACAGCTCTCAGATTCCATCCATGCTGGTGTCACAACTGGCATCTAAGGACGTCACCGTGGTGTTATCCGGAGATGGTGGAGACGAATTCTTCTGTGGATATAATGTCTATGATTATGTAGCTAGGGCACAGAAGCTGGATGCACTTGGAAGAATAGTGAATGGAGTATGTTCGGTTCCACCTTTGAAAAAGGCTGATTTTATGTCAAAACTGCCTTTTCAGGTGCAGGTGATAGCACGTAATGACAATCCACAGACCAAGACACAGCTTGGGAACGTACGTTATATGGATCTGATTAGCCGTATGGTTGTAGAGCCGGGAACGCCATATCAATATGAAATAGAAAACAAGTATCATGAGAAGAACTGGCAGGAAAGAAGGATGCTGGTAGATGAGGATACTTATCTGGTTGGAGATATATTATGTAAAGTAGATAGGGCATCTATGAAATATTCTCTTGAAGCCAGATGTCCGCTGCTGGATGTCAACGTTGTAGAATATTCCTATAGACTTCCTCATGAATTTAAGTATCATAATGGTGTGAAAAAGCGTATCCTGAAAGATATAGCATACGATTATATTCCCAAAGAATTGTTGGATAGACCTAAGGTAGGTTTCTCAGTGCCGCTTGACCAATGGATGAGGGGACCACTCAAGGAGCAATTACTTGATGTATCAGAAAGCAGTTTCCTTCGCAATCAGGGAATATTTGATTCCAAATACGTGAATCAGTTCGTACAGAAATATCTTACAAGTGGTGATGGCAAGTCTGGATCAGGAACCAGGTATTCACGAATTGTATGGGCTTTTCTGATGTTCCAGCAATGGTACAAAGCATATATGTAAAAACCTGAAAAGAGGTAGAAATGAAGAAAATTGCACTTTTTATCAGTTCCCTTCAAAAAGGTGGTTCAGAACGTGTTATGGTGAATCTGGCAGAGTTCTTCTATCGGAATCATTATGATGTATTATTGGTAACACAGTATAAAAGGGAGGATGAATACGAGATTATACCAGATATTAAGAGGGTATATTCTGAGCCTTTGCAGGATCAGCTTCAGGGAAATAGACTGCAGAATTTCATAACCAGATTTCGGACTTTACGTCGAATTTGGCAAGAGTATAAGCCGGATGTCATTTTGTCTTTCCTTGGGAAAAATAATTTGATGGCTATTGCTACTTCAAGATTCCTACAGGTCAGGACAGTAGTATCGGTTCGAGGGGAACCTACTATGGAATATGAAGGAAAATTGATGCAGTTTCTTGCAAAATGGCTGTTTCGTTATGCTGATGGAGTTGTATTGCAGACGAAGATGGCAATGCAGTTCTTTCCAAAGCGTGTAAGAAAGAAAGCGGTGATTTTACCTAACCCACTAAATCCACTATTTGTAAAGAACAAATATGAGGGAGTCAGAGAGCCATTGATTGTGGCAGTAGGGCGTACAGATGAGAACAAAAATCACGCTATGCTGATTCATGCATTTGCCAGAATTGCTTCAGAGTATCCGAATGTAAATTTATGCATATACGGAGATGGTAATTGCAAAGAGCAATTAGAACAATTAGTGAAGGAGAAAGAACTGACAGATAGAATCTCCTTACCGGGAACAGTTACAAATGTTGCTGAGCATATATACAAAGCGCAGATATTTGCTCTTACATCCAATACGGAAGGAATGCCGAATTCCTTGATGGAAGCCATGGCTCTTGGATTACCCGTAGTATCTACAGACTGTCCGTGTGGTGGACCGTCAACTCTGATTGAAGATGGAGTGAATGGACTGCTAGTTCCGGTAGGAGATGCCTATGCGTTGGCAGATGCTTTCCGCAAAATTCTATCTGATCCACAGTATGCGCAGAAGCTTGGCGATAATGCGTACAAGATTGTGGAAGAGTTGAATCCGGATAAGGTAAATGGTGAGTGGAGAAAATACTTATCTCATATTGCGCATGATAAGAATTAAGAAACAGAGTGGGAGGAAATATTGTGGCACATCCTTTAAAGGTATTTTTATATCATCATACAGTGACAGCCAAGCTGTATAATATCATACGAAACTATCGAAGAGACCGTTTTAATAAGCTTAGCGATGAAGAATTTGCTCAAATGATGTATAAAGAGCATACGGGTGAAGGGCTGGATCTCAAGAATCCTAGAACATTTGATGAGAAGGTCTGGTATCTGAAATTACACGAAAGAGATCCTCTACAGACGAAATGTACAGACAAATATGAAGTACGTGAGTATGTGAAGGAATGTGGGCTTGGGCATATACTGAATGAGGTCTATGGAATCTATGATTCTTTCAAAGCAGTACCTTTTGACCAGCTGCCGGATAGATTTTTCATGAAATGTACCCATACGTCAGGTGCAAATGCCATATTTGACAGAAATAAGCCATTTGATTATAAATATCAGAAGAATGAATTTGATTTCTGGATGAAGCGTAATTATTTCTGGGGAAGCCGGGAATGGAATTATAAGGATATTAAGCCACGTATTATCTGTGAAAAAATACTGGAAGATAAGAACGGTAAGCTTCCTATGGATTATAAATTTATGTGTTTCAATGGACAGGTAAAATTACTGTTCCTGAATATCGGATTGGCAACAGCTACAGGAGAGCATGCAGATGACGCGTTCTGTAATATATATGACAGAGATTTTAAATTATTACCAATTAAGGATGAGCGTGAGAACTATCTGGAAAAAGAAATTCCCAAGCCGGATAATTGGGAAGAAATGATACAATATGCAGAGATACTGTCTAAGCCATTCAAACACTGTAGAGTGGATTTCTACAATGTAGATGGTAAGATTTATTTTGGAGAGATAACCTTTCATCATGGTGGAGGATGTAATGGTATTGAACCAAAGGAATGGGCATATAAAATGGGAGACTGGATTACATTGGATTAAAGGAAAGGATATTGCCTATGTGTGGAATTGCAGGATTTTGTAACCATCCAACGAACT
>CAVBMG010000191.1:0-3520 GCA_963596435.1 Agathobacter sp. | reverse complement strand
ACCGATTTGATATAGGATTTTTTTGACCAATGTGATAGACTAACTATCAGTTGATTGTTGTCCGGCAAATTAGATGATGCTACTCGCGTCAAATTAAATTGTGCTGTTTTGACATGGTCCAGCAGACTTGTAGCAGATTAAAAAGATCCACTTCTTCAGATTGTTTGATGCTGTTAAAAAATCCCGCAAATTAATTGCGGGATGGTAATAAGCTATAGAAGCAATGCACTTCAATCAGATATAAATTTGTTTAGTTCGCCTAATGCATAGGCTATGGCATTTGTAGCCTCATAGGAGAACGATTCTTTTTCTCCCATAATTGCTTTTAGATTCCAAGTGATGTCAGTAAGTGCAGCAAGCTCACAGCCGATATGCCAGTTTGGTATACAAAGGAAGTTTCCATTAACCTGAGATCCAAAAATAAGATGAAAGCTGTAACCTTCTGCAAGAACTTCTGCCTCATAAGGCTCTTTTTTTACTTGGATAGGTCTTATCCGACCTTTTCTTCTGATTATCGCTGATTCTTCAAAATCATGGTCATAGAAATACATCACAGGATATGTATAAGATATCATCTTGTTTATCTGCCTTTCTCATCGATAGTTCATGCAATAGTACACTCATTAATTGCCTTCATGACTATATCGGCATCAATCACCGGTGCCGACAGTGTGTTGCCTATAACAAGCGCAGAATTGCACAACTTGCTGATGATACGTGCTGTGCCGTCAGAGGCATTGAGCACAGCCTCTATGGCTGCATCTTCAAAGACTGGCTGGGTGCATCCGGCATTCTTTAGCTTACATTCGATGTATGCTCGCCCTTCCTCTTTAGTGTATCCGTCTATGTTGTAGTTCATGATGATACGTTGCCTTAAGGGTTCGTGTATAGCCAGCTGTAAGTTGTTGTTCAGTGTCGGCAGCCCTACTAACAGTATTACAGCCCTGTCTCTGGAATCCATCTCGAAATTGAACAGCATCTTCAGGTCGTTCAAGACTGCATTACCGATGTGATTTGCTTCATCTATGATGATAACAGGAGTCTTTCTCTTATCAAGAGCAAGACGGTTAATCTCATCCTGTATGCTATGAAAGTTTTCAGTCTTGCGGTAGGCAGCCTGTGCTCCGAGGGAGACTGCGAGATTCCGGTAGAAATCATTGACGGTTACTGTCGAGAGGCTTGAATAGATGACTTTGTAAAGCGATGGGTTAAGGGCCGATGACCAGTTGCGTACAAGAGTTGTCTTGCCTCTCCCTGGTTCACCTGTGAGCAAACCAAAGCCACGAGTTGTAGCCAAATAATCAAGCCTAACCTTTGCTTCTTTATACTCAGATCCTTCAAACAGAATCTCTTTGGAGTTTTTAAGAAAAGGGTTGAACTCCATCCCATAGCGCGCTGTAAGTTCCATCATAGTTCTTCTCCTCCTGCAAGGCGTACCTTATCTCTTTTGATTATTGAATTCTCTTGCTTGTTAAGCAGATGTATAGGCGTAAGAGAGCCGTCAGCTTCTATCACAAAGATTTCTTTCATGTCTGGAGTGTAGCGCAGCGTGATGTGCTGTCTGGCAAAGCGATAGTCTACCTCGTACTCGACCTTGTCTATGACGATAACACTGTCAGCGGATACACTGCGTTCAATCTCAAGAAGAAAAGATTGTTCTATCTGTTCATCAGTAAGTCTTCTGATAAGCTCAGGTTCTGAAAAGAACCTTTCCCTGGGCGACATGCCGTTTAACGATGAGTGTGCCCTCTGATTATACGCATTAATATATGCATGCAGGCTTCCTCTCAACTCATCAAGGCTGCGGAAATCCCTCATGTCAAGCGTTGCCATCCACTGGTCCTTAAGAGTTCTAAACCATCGCTCAATCTTTGCTTTCTGTATCGGAGTGTATGGATGACAGTAGTTGATAACAGAGCCAATCCTTGCTGCAAGCAGCTCCATCTGTTTGTTTTTGTATGACCTTCCATTGTCAAAGTTAAAGACTTTAGGCCTGCCATACTTGGAAACGGCAGACTTTATGACAGACATAAGGTTTATAAAGTTATCGTTGAAGAAAACATCAGCACCGAGCACGAAACGACTGGCATCATCTATAAGGGCAATCACATAGAAGCGGCGTTTCTTGCCGTCAGAGGTCTTAAGGCATGGGCCATAGCTGGAATCTCCGCACCACACTTCATTGATATGCGGCCTTTCGTATCTGCGCAGGTCCTGGTTGTTAGTGAATTTCTCCTGAAGGGAGAGCTGATTTATAAATCGGCATACGGTAGATTCTGAAAGTTGTCCGGAACGAATGCTGCCATTATCCTGTAGTTGTTTATAGATCGCAGATGCAGATATTCTCGGATAGTTATGCTTCAGGTAGGTTATCTGTTCTTTAAGATCCGGATCTATCTTACGGCTCACACCACAGTCAGACCTTCCAGCCGGAATCAGAGCATCAAAACCGGATTTACGATAATCCTGGTACCATCTCTCGATGGTTATAGGAGCGTAATGTTTTACGGTCCCGTCAGGCGCTTTAATTCCTCTTGCCGCGACATCACGAAAGAAAGCACTGGCGGATGAATAATCATCTGCGGTGCCGGTTATAAGAGGTGCTATTGCTGAATATCTCATCAGCGCAATCTGTTGTTTCTTTTCCTGCTCCATATATTAGCCTCCTTAAATATTTTCTTATGATTATAAGGAGCAGAAGCAGTGTTGTCGGGTAAGGCTATGTGGTAAAGCAAAAAAGCCGGTTTGGTGTGCGCCTAACTTGCATGAACTGCATAAAATAATTCGAGAAGCAGGAATTGACGAGCTCATAAACTGATGAAAACACTGTCCGCAGAGACAGAAGCATTTCACGCCAACATTTCCTGTACTTACGAAGAACCGATTTTACATTATTTTCATCGATGGCAGAGACATTCTTGCATATGCTGTATACATCATGTCCAGCTTCATAATCAGCACATATATGCCACTGATGAGAAGTTTGTATCTGAGAGTAAGGGACCATAGAGGAAAGCAGTATGGCGTGGGTGTGGCCGCAAACAATGCATTTAACACGGCAGATGCGGATTGGAATAGTCTCATCCTCATGCTTAATACCGCGCACATAGTAACCATGTATGGAAAGACATGCCGTGTGTCCGCAGGAACAGCTCATCTGATGAAGCTGCAGCTTCTGCAAAACACCGTCATAAAGTTCTTGAGAAATAGTCTTGAATTGTAGGCAGGAAATAGTTATCATAGTGTCGTTACAGATGTGGGCATGTCCCATGTTTGTTGGGTGAACAGCAGGTCGATCTTACCAGGGAAGGACCTGCTGTTTTTTTGCAACGAATGTTATGATACCACAAAGCGGCATGGCATAGATTAACTTGATGAAAGATACATCAAATTAGTTTATGCCGTGCCGCTTTTTAATTTGCTTGGATTTATGGGTATTTGGTTATCTATAAAGTGCTGTTCTACAGCTGCGTGTTCACGACGATTATTCTATCTTGTCTATGGTGGAACAAGGGTTAGG
>CAVBMG010000190.1:0-3820 GCA_963596435.1 Agathobacter sp. | reverse complement strand
TTAGAAGTAATCGGCATTGATCATGGCTGGTCAATGATGAAAACAATCTCTCAGGTATTTGTCACAGGTGTTAAGGAGATTACAACAACTCCGGCACTTTTCGGCGATGTACTTGAGTATGAAGGAAAGTTTTACAAGGTCGGAACTGTAAGGCAGGAAGTAAAGGATACAAAGGTCGAAGATGACAGCTTTTATCTTCTCACTCTTGCAGCAGTTGCTAAGGAACTTAAAAGAAGAGGTCTTGCAGAGGCAAAGGTATTCCTTGCAGTAGGACTTCCACTTACAAGGTTTGGAGCAGAGAAGAATGATTTTATCAAGTACCTGACAAAGAATAAGCGTGTAAGCTTCAAATATGAGAATGAGTCATATCATATTGAAATTGATGATGTGGCAGTATTTCCTCAGTGCTATGCAGCAGTAGTGGACAAGATTCCTGCTATGGCAAAGAAGACATTGATTGTTGATATTGGAAGCTGGACAATCGACATTATGCCGGTAATCAACAAGTCACCGGATGAATCAAAGTGTGTGACGATTCCAAAAGGTCTTATTACCTGTATGCGTTCTATCAATGAGCAGTGTGTAAGACAGCTTAACGGAGAGGTAGACGAGTCAGAGATACAGAACATCATGCGATATGGCAGGTCAGATATTGATGATGAATACTTTGCCATTATTAAGGCAGAGATAGAGGATTTTGTTGATAAGGTATATAACTCAATCCGTGAGTTTGGGTATAACTTAAAGACTACACCGATTGTATTTGTCGGAGGCGGGGCAGTTGTGATGAAGAATTTTGGTAGTCACGATGCCAAGAACATTTCCTATAACCTTGATGTAAAGGCAAATGCAAGAGGATATGAGCAGCTTGCCACGATGGGACTTAAAAGCACTAGGCGATTATCATAAGGAGGCAGATGATGGGAAGAAGACTTGAATATGAAGTAAAAACTTCTGTCCGCCTCAACATGAGCAATCCTCAGCATGTGAAAATCAATGATGTGATTCAGAACCTTGATCCGAAGATTTTCAAATCTAAGAATCAGTTCATCATAGATGCGATTCAGTTTTACATTGATAATTATGGAAAAGAAACCTTTGTTATCAAGAAGAAGGAAAAAGAGAGGGCTGAATATATCCGGTCAGAAGATATTGATGACATTAAGGAAGAGGTCATTGAAGCAGCAACCAATGAGGCTAGAAAAGAGGTAATAAAGCTGTTAGGCGGAGTGATATCCGGGATGAATGTTGGTCAGCCGGTAATAATGCAGGCAGCCAATAGTGAAGCACAAGAACCGGCAGAAGATGTTATGGACGATGCAGATGTTGCAGGACTTGCAATGGGATGGATGTCGAAAGGAGACTGATTATTATGAGAAGAGTTATGGGAGCCGTAGGAACAGTGATTTTAGAGATACTCAAGTGGATATTAAGGATAATTCTTGGAGCTTTGAAGCTGGTCTTAGGACTTGCCAGAATAATTCTTCTTCTATTCGCAATGGTGGCAAGGGTATTTCTTTCATTCGTAAGAATGGGCACATTCTGAGAGGAGGTGAGCGTATGCAGGTAAAGGGTTTATTCTTAAATTACAAGAAAAACAGAAGACTTATGCAGTATTTCTTTAAAATAAGAGAGCTGGTATAATGAAAGGAGTTTAAGATGCACAGAATACGGGACAGTCCTATGTGTCCCGTGCATTACAGATAAATAGTTCACCGCAAGGGTGGATGGCACGGAACACAAAGCCCGTCCCTCTTGCGGAGAAGGGATGGGTGATTACTATGAAGAAGATAAGTATTATCTTATTATCCGCAGTACTGGTCTTTTCAATGGCTGCCTGTAATGGTGGTAAGGAAAAGGCTGATAATCAGACAGAGAAACAGACGGAAAGCGTAAAGCCAACTGAAGAAGCAATGGCAACGGAAGCTGTCACAGAGGTCACAACGGAAGCTGAAAGTGAAGAGACAGAGAAAAATATTGCCGAGGCTAAAGATTCAGAAGAGAAGACTGATAAGGAAGATAACCGGTCCGCTGATAATGAAACTGCTTCAAAGCAGGAAGAAAAGTCAGAGCAGAATGACAAGCCGGAACAGAAAGCTCCTGCAAGTGGTAATAAGGAAGCTGGTGGAAATCAGAGTAATGCAGGTAATGGTGGTCAGACTACAGATAGTCCGAAAGACAATGTGAGCAATCCACAGCCTGCATCCGTGGCATACAGTCCACAGAATGTTGTGTCACTTGCAACAGCAAAGTGTCAGGCTGGAGGGATGATTACCACACAGCAGAATTTACAGAACCATCTAAATGACGGCACTATCACGCAGGATGAGTACAATGAGTATTATCCTTACGATGGTATGGAAGGCTCTTATTACAGTGTGTTTGTAGAGACAGCCCTCAACAAAGCAAGTACCATTGATGGACAGCGGTTATCATCTGAGGATGCAATCGCAGAATATATTGCAAGTATGTTACTTTTGGAAACAGATCCGGTATTCTACATCAGTTATGATGGAGTTTACACGACAGGCGGCACAGACTATTACGAGTTTCGATGTCACAGATAAATAAAAACGAATAGAAGCAGAAGGAAGAAAGATGTAAGCCATAAACTTATGTCTTTCTTTTTTTATGCGTAAATTAAGGAGGAAGAGCACATGAAACAGAAACTAAAGCGTTTTATGGCAGGATTTATGGCTATGCTCACACTGGTTGGAACACTCTTAACGAATGGCACAACAGCATTTGCAGCCAGTCCGCAGGCAAATATTGCGTTCTGGAATGCATCAGTCAAAAATTCCGGAGAAGTAAGTGAGCTAAAGCCCGGATTTAATCATGGCAAGATTCTGTATTCAATTCTTGACGGCAATTCGGCATATTGTATGAATTTCGGATTAAGAGCAGATGGCGGTCAGCTTATGAACAGCTACGATGATGCGAACACATCAATGTCAGCACAGCAGAGAAAGCTTTTAAGTTACTGCCTTTATTATGGGTTTAACAGTACACAAAAGTCGGCACCAAGCAACAGCCAGTGCGATGAGTATATCGCAACTCAGGCAATGGTATGGGTTATTGTAGCAGATATCTTTGGAACCGGAAGCGGTGATTCAGCAGCAAGAAAGCTCTGTAACACAGCACCAAGTCCTGATTCTTCATACAGCTATTATGAGAGACTCAGAGACAATATCAGCAGTTCATACAGTGCAACGCTTCCAAGTTTTGCATCACGCAGAACCAGTGAAGCACCAACATATGAGCTGAAGTGGAATGAGGGTAATCAGAGATTTGAAACAACATTATCTGACAGTAATGGTGTTTTATCTGATTTTGATTTTGGTATTAGCGGTTATTCTGTTGATAAGAATGGCAACAGTATCACAATCTCTTCAAAGAGTGTGAACACTACAGCCACAACAGGAACATTCACATCAAACGCAGGTAAGGTAGAGACAACATCAAGCTGTGTATTCTGGCTTACAGGAAAGAGTGGGTATCAGGAGTTTATTTCTGAAAGACCGACAGCAGATCCTATCAAAGCCTATATCAAGGTCAAGACAGAGAACATCGGATATGGTGAGCTTACAAAGACAGATGAGTCAAGCGGAGTGAAGCTTTCCGGTGCAGTTTATGGAATCTATTCTGACAGCGGATGCACAAACAGAGTACAGACCATGACAACAGATGGAAACGGATATGCAAAGTCAGCTGCACTTGTTGCAGGCACTTATTATGTAAAAGAGATTACCGCTCCAAAGGGATATGTCCTTTCCGGTAAAGTTCATACACTTACTGTAAAAGCGGGACAGACAACAGGAAT
>CAVBMG010000189.1:0-3934 GCA_963596435.1 Agathobacter sp. | reverse complement strand
GAGTATTCTATGATCTGACGAGTAAACCACCTGGAACGATAGAGTTTGAGTAGTAAACAGAGCTTCATAAATGGCATAAACAAGCCATTTATGGGGCTTTTTCTTTTATCGTGATACCTATATGATACCTGTTTTGATAGTACCACAGATATTAATGAGTACTAAACAGAAGTGTCTTAGGTATTATCTATTATCACATTTCTTTTTATTTTCAAAAATTATCCCAATTATATGAAGCACCAAAAACTGGTGCAAATTAGTGAAAATACACCAGTGGTGTCACTTCCGCAAAAATATGGATTGCGGTAGACTTTATAACACAAAAATGAAAAGTCCGCGAGAGAATATGTTTTGCCGAAAAAAGTCCATGAGAGAATATTCTGCAAATCTGGGCTTTGAATTAGAATGGTTGATGTAATCAAGAGACAGTGGAGCCGCTATATTTGTAAAAAATCCGCTATTGTACCCTTATCTGAGAAAAAGGACCGGGTTAGTCCCTTTTAAAATTTAGGATAAGCAAATACAATAGTTGCAACATGTTATATAGAAGCTGTAGCAGGCAATACAAGTGTTTGATACATACCGGCAATTGCCGGGGAGAGGAGGTGAATGCACCATGGAAAAGTTATATTACACAGCAAAAGAGGTTGCTGAGATGCTTGATGTATCGGTATCTCATGCATACAAAGTAATAAGAGAAGCTAACAGGGAATTATCTTCTAAAGGCTTCTATGTCAGAGCCGGCAGAGTCAGCCGTAAGTATCTTGACAGTAAAGTGTATGACTTATGTGATAAGACAGCATAAGGGAAAGGAGAAGTTGTATGGCAGCATACAAGGATGAGGCGAGGGGGACATGGTATGTTTCCTTCCACTACAACGATTGGACAGGTAAAAACAAAAGAAAGCTAAAGCGCGGCTTTCGGACGAGAAAGGAGGCATTGGAATACGAGCAGAAGTTTCTGCTGCAGCAGGCAACAAATCTGGATATGAGATTTGAAGACTTCTATAAGCTATATGAGGAAGATTTAAAGCCTAAGCTAAAGCTTAACACATGGCGTACAAAGGATGTCATTTTTCAGAAGAAGCTGATTCCATATTTCAAGGACAAGAAGATGAATGAAATCAGTCCTGCGGATATTATCAAATGGCAGAATGAGATGATTAAGAAGAGACAGGCAGATGGCAAGCTATATAAGCCGACTTATCTGAAAACAATGCAGTCAGAGCTGTCAGCCATATTTAATCATGCAGTACGATTTTACAATCTGAGAGAAAATCCCGTAAAAAAGGCAGGAACGATTGGTAAAGGTAAAGCTGATGAGATGGATTTCTGGACAAAAGAAGAATATCTCAAGTTCATAGAATGTGTAAAAGATAAGCCAATATCTTATTATGCGTTCCAGATTCTTTATTGGTGTGGAATAAGAGAAGGAGAGTTACTTGCTCTGACACCGGCAGATATTGATTTTGAGAATAAGAAACTTCATATCACAAAATCTTATCAATATATTAATGGTGAGGATATTATCACAGATCCTAAGACGGAAAAGAGCCGAAGGGATGTTGTAATTCCCGATTTTCTGGTAGAAGAGTTAAGACAGTTTATCGGAATGCTGTATGGATATGGAAGGGATGACAGAATATTTCAGATTACAAAGTCTTATCTACACCACGAGATGAGCAGAGGAGCTAAAGCGGCAGGAGTAAAGAGAATAAGAATTCATGACCTCAGGCATTCTCATATTTCTCTGCTTATCCGTCTTGGCTTTTCAGCTGTAGCCATTGGGAACAGGGTTGGACATGAGAGCCAGACAATCACATTTCACTATGCACATATGTTTCCGACAGAGCAGATTGAAATGGCTGATAAACTTAATGAGGAATTTATGCCGGGTACAGGGAATGGAGGTGATATTCAGTGAGTGGAGTTCATAAGAATCCGACAATCAGTTTTCGTGTATCGGACTATGAAAGGCGTGAAATAGAAGCCAGAATTAAGACGAGTGGAATGATGAAGAGAACATTTTTTACAAGATGCTGTATCTATGGTCGAATCTGTGTTGTAGGTAAGAAAGAAACAGTATATATGCTTGTGCAGACGCTGGAGAAGATGCAGGCAGATATTCACAAAATGTATGATGAAATCATAGAAACAGGACAGATAAAAGAAAAAGAATCACCAGTTGATGGTGAAGCTTATACAGATATTGAAGAATTGCAGCATGACTATCTTGCTATGATAAAAGCAGTTGTGGATATGCTGGATGGAGCAAAATACCTCTGGCAGAAATAGTGGCTTTCCTGACGGCAATCGGGAAAGCCACGGCAGATAACAAAAGCGGGCTTCTGTTACCAAAACACCAATTAAAGTATAACAGCAGCCCACTTTTGAGACAATGATTATTTACGAAAGTGAGGCAGACAGTGGAAACAAATACAGAATTAAAAATGATACACCTTTCTGAGGTTGAATCACAGCAGATTAAATGGCTGTGGTATCCGTTTATCCCTTATGGAAAGCTGTCAATAGTGCAGGGAGATCCAGGTGATGGAAAATCCACGCTGATACTTAATATTGCGGCAAAGCTATCAAGGGGAGAACGCATAGATGAAAATATGAATATTACTGAGCCTGTAAATGTAATATATCAGACGGCAGAAGACGGACTTGCGGATACAGTCAAGCCGAGGCTTGAAGCTGCAAACGCAGACTGTAGCAGAATATCAATCATAGATGAGTCTGATAAGAGTGTGAGTATGACGGATGACAGGATAGAGGAAGCTATAAAAAAGGAAAATGCAAAGTTGTGCATTTTTGACCCGATACAGGCTTATCTTGGCGGTGGTACTGATATGAACCGGGCAAATGAAGCCAGGGAAATGACAAAGAAGCTTGGAAGTATTGCCGAAAGAACAGGTTGTGCCATTGTTCTTATTGGTCATATGAATAAAGGCTCAGGAGTGAAGGCTGCTTACCGGGGAATGGGTTCCATAGATTTCTTTGCTGTGGCAAGGAGTGTAATGCTTGTCGGCAGAATTGAAGGACAGAGCAATCTCAGGGCAATGATACAGATAAAGAATAATCTTGCAGCATTTGGTCATCCGAAAGCATTTGAACTGGCAGAGGACGGATTTCATTGGTTAGGTGATTATGAAATAACCGCTGATGAAGTATTAGGCGGTATGGTGCCAAAAGCAAGTAAACTTGAGATGGCAAAGCAGTTTTTAAGGGAACAGGCGGAAAGAACACAGCGGATTTTAAGTACAGAGATTATAGAGCTTGCTGCACAGGAAGGAATATCTAAGAGAACACTTGAGACAGCCAAGAAAGAACTTAAGATAAAGGCTGAGCGTTGCAATAATAACTGGTACTGGAATTTAAGGGCATAAAAATCCAACATCGCAACATTGCAAAGTATCAGGTTTTGCAATCTTAATGATTGTAAGGTTGCAAAATATATAGACCTTGCGATGTTGCGGTCTTGAAAAGAAAGGACAATTACTATGACATTATTTGAAGAACTTGGGGTTGAGTATAAAGAAGTGGATGGCATTTTATATCCTCTTTTATCTGTTGATGAAGCAGAATACAATCTTGCGGATATTGGAAAATATGGGCTGATGTGGCTTAGGTATATGGAAGAAAATGAACCTTCTGAGTATCGTCATATGGCAAGAATGGGACAGCTTAGAAAGCAGGCAGAAGCAATAAATGAAGAAGCTTATGAGCGATTGGACAATATTGAAGCGGCGTGGTTGAAAAAGCATATGACAGGTAAAAAGAAAACATTTATGGAGCAGCTGCATTTGCGTAATCAGGCAAGAGCGATGGCAGAGGAAATCGTGATAAATGAGATTGTGTTTAAGTGCAGATGAGGTTTAAAAGGCTGATGCCAAAACCCTCGGAGAGCCCCCGAAGTTTTGTCAGTATGA
>CAVBMG010000188.1:468-4105 GCA_963596435.1 Agathobacter sp. | reverse complement strand
GGTATGAAGATGTTAAAGAAACAACTTAGTGTATTCTTGGCGGTAGCGATGGCAGCAGGTATGTTGGTCGGATGCGGTTCTGCAGATAACAGCAGTACAGAGGATACGACGACAGTAACCGAGGAATCGACAGATACTACGGAAACGACTGAGAATGGAACAGAAAAAGCGGAAGATGCAGAAGACTTATCCGGGCAGGAGCCATATACGGTCAAAATTGTTGCAGACGGTTTTGGTTCAGAGGAGGCCTGTACGGAAATTGCGGCGGCAGTTTCTGAAATTACAAAGAAGAAATTTAATACGACAGTAGAAATTTCAAGATATGACTTTGCAACCTATGTGGATCAGGTGCAGACAGAGCTTGCATCCGGAGAGAAGATTGACTTGCTTGGCGGTGTATCTGATCTTTCCATACCAAGTGCGGCAAGCCAGGGACAGGTACTAGCATTGGATGATCTTCTTGAATCTGACGGGCAGGGTATCCTGGCTGATATCAGTAAAGAGGACCTGGCATCTACTTCTATAGATGGAAAGATATATGCAATTCGTAATAATAAGGAGCTTGGACTTGGTCTGGGCTATGTATTCAATACAGAAATGCTGGAATCCCTTGAGGTAGATTACAGTAATGTAAAGACCGAGGCAGATTTAGAGCCCATTCTTAAGGCGGCAAAGGAAAAATATCCGGACGTATATCCGCTGGGATCTGATAGTGGAAATATGAATGACTATATGCTCCCTATTGATTGGCTCGGAAGAGATTTTGGTGTTCTGATGAATGCGTTTGATGATAATGATACAGAAGTAGTTAATCTTTATACATCGGATGAATATTATGAACTCTGCAAGCGGCGACATGAGTGGCAGAAGGAAGGACTGATTATGCCGGATGCAAGTATCAATACAGAGTCTTCAGCTTCTCTTATGGGATCAGGAAAAATATTCGGTGCTTCTACAGAGACAAAACCCGGTATTGAGGCACAATGGGAAAGAAATACAGGTATTGATGTAACTGTGATCAATATTGTGGATTATTATACAATGACAAGTTGCCTGAATAACTACTGGTATATTCCTTACACCAGTGAGCAGCCGGAACGTGCTATGCAGGTTTTAAACGAAATGTATACGAACCCTGATGTAGCAAACCTTTTGATTTATGGTCTTGAAGGGAAGTATTATGAATTTGCGGATAAGGAAAACGGTGTGATCCAGTATCCGGAAGGGGCAAGTTCTGACAGCCTTGGCTGGACAATTACCGCATGGCATTTTCCTAATGAACTAATTGCTTACAAATGGGTTACAGATGGTAAGGATATCTGGGATGAAACCATTCAGTTTAACAAGGATTGTCATCCTTCTCAGGCAAAGGGCTTTGTGTGGGATAGCACGGATGTAACAAATGAGATTGTTGCATGTACCACGGTTATGAACAAATACAGAGCAGGATTAAACTCTGGAGATGTGGATCCGGATACAGTATGGGATCAGATGCAAGCAGAATATAAGGAAGCAGGAATTGAAAAAATCCTTACAGAAAAACAGAAGCAGTTAGATGAATGGTTGGCTACAAATAAATAATCTTTGATTTATGATACGGTATTACGGCACAATTAGTAGTATATATGCCGTAATACCGTAAAATATGTCCAAAATACAGGGAAGAATGGATACAGATCGGTTCACCTGTGTGGTATCTGGGAGATTTGAATATGAAAAGAGAAAAATATAAAAAATTAAACTGGACTTTATATGTGATGTTGATACCGGGACTCTTATATCTGCTCTTTAATAATTATATTCCCATGACATTCACGATAATTGCCTTTAAAAAATATAATTTTCAGAAGGGTGTATGGGGAAGTGAATTTATCGGATTGGATAATTTTAAGTCGTTGTTTTCCACAAGGGACTCCTGGATCATTCTACGAAATACAGTAGGTTATAATCTGATATTTATTGCAGTCAGTCTGGTAATAGGCTTAGCCCTTGCCATTCTTCTGGATGAGCTGAAATCCGGAAAAGCAAAAAGAAGGTATCAGATGGTTTATCTGCTTCCGTATATGATTTCCATTACGGTCGTCAGTTATATTGTTTATGCACTTCTCAGTACAGATACGGGATTTATTAATAACAGCATATTGAAGTCTCTTGGACGGGAGTCGGTATCCTGGTATTCCAGACCGAAATACTGGCCTTTTATATTGACGGCAGTCAATCAGTGGAAGTGGTTGGGATATAATTGTATTATTTATTATTCTTCTGTGATCAGTATTGATGACGGATATTATGAGGCAGCAGCACTTGACGGGGCTACCAGATGGCAGAGGATCTTTCATATCACGATCCCGCTTATCCGCTCTACAATTATCACCATGACACTGCTACAGCTTGGTAATATTTTCCGTTCTGATTTTGGACTGTTCTATCAGGTGCCGATGGACAGCAGCGCTCTGATGAATGTTACTAATACTATTGATACGTATGTATATCGTGGAATCAAGAGTGTGGGAACACTTGGCATGTCATCAGCAGCAGGACTGTATCAGTCAGTAGTAGGTTTTGTACTGGTTCTTTTTGCAAATTATATTGTCCGGAAAATAGATAAAGAAAGTGCTATGTTTTAGAGGAGTAAAGATATGGTAAAGAAAGATAAAGCTTTTTTGATGATAGATAATATTGTGCTGACTCTGGTTGCATTGTTCTGCATTTTGCCATTTGTGTTACTGTTTTCTTCCTCTTTTAGTAACGAGCAGGCAATTATTCATGAAGGATATTCCATACTTCCGAGACATTTTGACCTGACGGCCTATAAATATGTGTTGAATGGCTCAAACGGGATTATCAGAGCCTATGGATATTCCGCTTTGGTAACCCTGATCGGGACGGTTATAAGTTTGACCATTACCACACTTTATGCCTACCCGATATCCAGAGGGGATCTGAGAGGAAGAAACCTGTTTTCATTTCTATTGTTTTTTTCCATCCTGTTTAATGGTGGGCTGATTCCTACTTATATGATGTGGACAGGAATGTTTCATATTAAGAATACCTTCGCTGCATATATTGTGCCATCCCTTCTGATGAATGGATTTTATGTAATTATGGCAAGGAATTATTTTGCACAAAATATTCCGTTAGCGATTCTGGAATCGGCGAAGATGGATGGTGCAGGAGAATTTAGGGTACTGTGGAGTATTGTCGTGCCAATGTCTAAACCCATCTTGGCGACATTGACATTGTTTGTTTCCCTGAATTACTGGAATGATTGGCAGAACGGTCTTTATTATGTGACCAAGGATAATATGTATACCATACAGGTGTTGCTGAATCGAATGCTTTTAGATACGCTTTATATGCAGCAGGGGCTTGCCCAAAATATATCGGGATCGATCGGGGCAACTTTACCTACTTCAACTTTGAAAATGGCCATTGCAGTAATGGGGGCATTACCAGTTATGATCATATTTCCTTTTGTTTCTAGGTATCTGACTGGTGGAATTGTAGTTGGTGCAGTGAAAGGATAAAAACAGAATAGGAAGGAGACAAGTTATGTTAAATCAATTTTTTAAGAATGGTATTAATCTTGGGGGATATTTGTCCCAATATGACATTATTATAGATGCATCTTCAGAAG
>CAVBMG010000188.1:0-458 GCA_963596435.1 Agathobacter sp. | reverse complement strand
AGAGAAGATGAAAAAGCATCTGGATACTTTTATTACAGAAGATAATATCAGGCAGATCACTTCCTGGCATTTTGATCATGTTAGAATTCCTTTGAATGGATGCCTATTTTTTGACAGGGACAGTATATGTTTGAAGGCGGAGCCTATGAAGTATCTGGATCAATGTATTTCTTATTGCAGCCAGAATGGACTGAATGTAATCCTGGATCTGCATTATATCTGGGGACATACGTATGGACAAATGGATCAGCCAACAGCTCTTATGACAGACAAAGAATTGCGTTCTTATTTTATATGCTTCTGGGTGAGGATGGCAGAGCACTATCGTGGATATAAGGGAGCAACGTTACTATTTGAGCTTTTTAATGAAATGTGTGATGCTACTGGTTACAGATGGAACAGCTTGTATAAAGAAACCGTGAAAGAAATACGGAAGAAGGATCCGGAGAGAATGATAC
>CAVBMG010000187.1:0-4314 GCA_963596435.1 Agathobacter sp. | reverse complement strand
CCCTTCATGATATTGGTAAGATTACCATTCCTGACAGGATCTTATTAAAACCGGGAAAGCTGACCAGAGATGAATTCGAGTACATGAAATCCCATACGACAAGAGGCTGTGAACTTCTTGACCAGATTGATGTCGATTGGGATACAAAGCTGCGTCAGGCCGTTTATGAAATCTGCCGCCATCACCACGAACGTTACGATGGCAAGGGATATCCCGATGCACTTTCGGGAGAGGAGATTCCGCTTTCAGCGCAGCTTGTTTCTATTGCAGACGTATACGATGCACTGGTAAATGAACGCTGTTATAAGGATGCTTACTCTGCAGAGGAAGCATACCGGATGATTATCCATGGGGAATGTGGTGTATTTTCACCGAAGCTGATGGAGGTATTCCGTAAGACCAGAATACAGTTTGAAATGTTAATAAAACATAAGTAACGATTCAGAACTATAAATATATAGGTTTGGCAACTCTATCAGATCTGTGACAACATGATTGCACCGGAGTACCGTGATCCGGTACGTCCGTTCCTTAATCTTGCAACATTGCCGGAGCGGTTAAAGAACGAGGAATATGTTACGACCGAATATCGGATGTGTGACGGAAGTTGGCAGAGACTGCGCTTTATTGTGAAAAAGCGAGATGAATCAGGAACCGTAACCCATGTATTGTGTACGATCCGCAGTGCCAGTGATTTTAAGAGACGGGAGTTGGATCTGAAATTTGCGACGGAGTCCGCCAAACGGGAAGCAGAGCTGAAGACCAGATTTTTGGCCACCATGAGTCATGATATCCGTACTCCGCTGAACGGAGTGATTGGAATGATTAATCTGACAAATCAATATGCAGATGATCCGGAAATGCTCAGGAAAATTCGGGAGAAAAGTATGATTTCTCTGCAGTATCTGGTCTCTTTAGTAAATAATATCCTGGATATGAACAAGCTGCAGAGCGGAGAACAGAAGATACAGGAGGTAAGCTTTGATCTGGTGGATACCCAGCAGAGGGTAAATCAGGATTACATGATCAAGGCTGCCAAGAAGATTGGATATCAGGTAATCTGGGATAAGGGCAGTATTCTGCATCCGTTTCTTGTCGGAAATCCGGTTTATCTTGAGAGAATTCTGGTCAATATCGCAGATAATGCCATAAAATTCAGTCCCGAAGGCACTTTGATTACTGTATGGATCGAAGAAAGAACCGCTTAATTTTTAGCCGTACTGCTATATGATAGATGTAAAAGTGGCATTTGAAGGATTGAAAGGTGAAAAGACCAGAGGCTTAAAGGCCGCACTTAAATATGCGAAAGAGCATGATATCGGGATGACTGCCGAACAGATCCAGGGAGCTATGAAAATATAAATTTCCAGACCAAAATGCTTTTAGGGCTACTTTGGTCTGGAAATTAAGGTTACTTGTCAATATGGTGGCAATCTCCAGATGTACTATGATGAAATAAGTGCTACATTTCATGCGATTATTACGCTGAAAGTATAGATTAAGAGAAATAGACAGTATAGAAAACAGAGAGAATAACGGCGGGCAATTGTCCGCCGTAATATTGTGCTTATTTCATTAAAAAAGTTGATATCGGTTGTCCAAGAAAGAAACCAACTTGTGGATATAATTCCTGAATTTCCTGATATTTTGTCTCAATCATTTCCGGCTCATCAGCCCAGATTTTTTCATAAATTTTGAAAGCTCTTTTAAAATGTGTTTTAGCCTGCGGAAGATTGGCGGTCATCAGGTAGATGGTTCCAAGGGTTTCCTGTACTGTAGCGTAATCAAGACAACAGTCAGAGTTATATTCCTTTATGCCTTTTGATAATTTTTGCAGGACGGAGATTCCTTTTTCCGGTGCTTGATGTTCTGCCAGAAACATGGCATAGTTGGTGATCTGAGGAACACTGTCATTGGTATAAAGTAAATTGTATTGTTCAAGCAGAAAAAGACCTTTTTCCATATGTTCCATTGCAAGATCTGGATAACCGTTTATGCGGTAAAGACTTCCGAGGTTTGAATGGAGATTGGAAGCAAGATGAGCATTCTCTTCTGTAATTTCTTTAATCAGGGCAAGGGCATCCTTTTCCAGTTTCATTGCTTTTTCAGGTTGGGTTTCAAGAGTAGCCTGAAAATCCAATAATAATGCTCGATCGGAGTCAGTGCCAATATCTTTTGATTTTAAAAGACATTTTAATTCCTGAAGTAGTGCTTTCATGCCGTTCTGATAATCATATTTTTGCATATATGGAAAAGAATTTTCCAGAAAAAGTAGATATTTTGGCATGTCATCCTTTTGAATCAATTCTATGATATTTCCTATTATCTGAAACAGCTTCTTGTAATAATCAACCTCAATCCCATGCATTAAACATATTTTCTGTAAAGAATCCAGTAATATGTGACAGCTATTTACAGATGGCTTTGTCTCTGAAAGGGCAATTTCCTGGATCATCGGATGCAGGGAAATAGTGTGGCGAGTATTAGTCTGTATAAAGCCAGTTTCTATCAGATCATTGATTTCATTCAAATTTGATAGATGCATCCATTTTGCAAAAATTCTTGCTGACAGACCAGAAGATGGAAGAAAGCACATATTTGACATCAGATTCTGCTGAAATTCCGAAAGTGTATAGAGGGAAAACAGTGTGTGAATATGACGGTAATAGGTTGTCTTGCTGCTCTGTCCGTCTTTAATAATCCGAATGTCATCTTCATTTTCTAATGCGGCTTTTTCTTCCTGTAATTTTTTTAATAACTGAATTGGAGACAAAATTCCATTGTTCAGAAGTTTTGCAGCTAGTTCCACTGCAAATGTATGTCGGTGTACAGTTTCAATAATTTCCTCCACAACAGATTTATATTCGGACGCTTCTGGATAAAAAGAAGAAACCAGTTCAAACAGTGTTGAAGAATCCGATATCTCAGCTAATGGAAACAGGGCATAACCAGTAAGATTGCTTCTGGTTGTAAATAAAATTCGGCAATGATATTTCATGATAACAGAAAGAAAACTGTCCTGTGTGGCAGTCACATTAAAATTGTCAATGATGATCAGGGTATCTTCTCTCAGGGAGCGAAGGTAACGGTTGTGATTCTGAAAACGCTTTTCTTCGCTGATACCTGGCATATCATCTGTAAAGTCCATGTCTGTAACAGACTGGTGCAGATCTCCGGTGTATTCGATATAAAGGATGTTAGTATAGTATTTTTTATACTTTCTGGCATATGCCTTAGCTAATTCACTTTTACCAATACCGGGTATACCATAAAGAAATACTTTGGAATTGTTTTCCAAACATTCATGAAGATTTTCTATTTCAGATTCTCTTCCAACAAAATGACGGCATGGTTTTGGTACCTCGCTGTCAGCAATATAGCCAAGAACAACAGGAGACAAGGAGCCTCCGGCAAGAAGCTTTTGATTCTTTGTATCACGCTTAACAAAGGTACGTTCCATTCCAAAGCAGATGATCTGTGAAAGGAACAGAGTTTGCGTGTCTTCTGAAAGGTACAAAGATGAAAGCTGTTCTTTCTTTTTGTCAGAGATACTCGGGTCTTGTATAAAAAGCAGATATACATCGGATAAAGCTTTAGCCGGATCAAACATCATAGGCAGAATCATGTGTTCCAGAGTATCTGAAAGTTTCATCTGAGAACTTTTAGCAGAATAGTAGCAGATAAGTTTGGGACTGACTTTTGCCTGTCCGCTCATCCAGCGGCATACAAGTCCATTATCAAAAGAAAAATCTGCACCTTCCGGACTGGAAAGAAAGTCGTCAAATACTTCATATAAAAATTCAGACTGATTCAGCTGATTATTTTCCCGTATGTAGCTTCGTAAAATTGTCATAATAGAACTAAAATCACATCGATCCAATAGGCATTTCCTCTTTTCCGTAAAATATAACTGGTGAATAAGTTTTCTTGAATAAAGATATCATACCATGAACATATATTCGATTCAAGAAAATGGAATATGTTTTATCAGTGTTTTCCTCAATTTTGAGTCAATTTCGATTCAATGCTGTTTGAGGGGATGTTCTGTAAAATAAGCTCAGATCAAAACAATGACGGGAGGAGCTTATGCAACAGAATATTGAATTTGAGCGGTGCATTGATTTTCTGGTACGGATGATTGATAAGTACGGCGATGAAGTCCTCCGGGAGTTGGAGGAAGAAAAACAGAATAAAGAAGAAAAAGAAGCGGCAGTATCCTGAAATACAAAATGTAAATCAGACTGTCGCTTTTTTGTGCGCTAAATCAAATAAATTTCAAAAGCTGATGTAGAGTGTGTGGCTCATTATTCTGGG
>CAVBMG010000186.1:0-4342 GCA_963596435.1 Agathobacter sp. | reverse complement strand
CATGAATACTACACAGCAGAAACAGATGAGGAATGGGAGAATTTATTGAGGAAAGCGAATGAACTGGTCAAGAAATATGGTGACTATTCCAGATCGCTGATCCTGGACACAATATGTTTAATTGAGAAGGGTGTGAAGAATGGAAAAGAGCAGAGACGAAAGACTTTATGACGAATTGTCTAAGATGGATATACAGGATGTAGAGAAGGTAAAAGATATGTTTTTCAAGAAGCATCCGAATCTGTCGGACAATCCTACAATTGCATATGTTTTTATCCGGGTAATTGACGAAAAGAAAACTGCTGCAGCTCAGCAGGAGATTTTTGACATGATCCGGGAAGTAAAAAGCGCCCCGGACAGCGCTACCAACACTGTCACAGGGCAATGAAACCAATCAACCCATTACAAGACCGGATTCACCTGTATTATAGCAGATAAGCCGGCAGAAAGGCAAATAATATGTTAGATTTTGATGCAATTATGAAAATTAGGGATGAGGAACTTGATAACCAGCCGTTCGCAAGCGATGAGACAAGAGACGGACTTTCAGCATATGATGATGCACGTGAGAAGTACATTGAGGCAATACAGAAAGATGCTTTCTATTTTGGCTACATAACAGCAATGAAGCATATGGAGGGCAAATAGATGAAAAAGATATCCACAGCAGAAGATATAGTTCGTCTTGATGACATGATGTATCAGTTACAACAGCTTAATGCGCTTGTGAGTATTGTACAAGTAGCAGTAGCAGAAGCACCCGGAGTAAACAGCAGTAATGAGGTATCGGATGCATTGAATTATATCAGTATTAAGCAGGATGAAGTACATAAACAGATCAGAAAGCTATATGAAGAGCAATAATAAATAGAAACTCCTATCCTTCCGGGGATGTTGCTACCAACAGCGGAAACGGACGATAGGAGACTGAAAAAAAAGGTAAGCGATGCATGTGTGGCATTGGCTGCCTTTTATTGCATTTATTACAAAAATGCGAGATAATAAGAGAAAAGAGGAGAAAAAGAGAGGTATTGGAAGGTATGGGATTGAAAGAGATACAGGATAGACTTAAAAAGTTGGAAGCAAGGAGGGAATCGCCTGAAATGGTGACACTGGTATATCTGATAGATGGTGAAGAGAAGCGGCGTTCTATGGGCATACATGAAGCGACAAGGCAGGTCATGGAACAGTCAACTGCTGCACTATTTGGAGACATTCCGAATGATCGTATTATAGGCGTGGAATGCATGGAAAGTGACGGGTTCCTTGAAGCGTTGATAGATACTGAAGTTATTGAGGATATAGATGATATAGTAGAGGTATAAAATGCAGATGAGTGTTATATATAGAAGATTGATAGAATTAGAAAAGAAGAGCGGGGCAGTACTTCCGGTTGTATTTGCAGAGTATCAGAATAGTGAAACAGTGACGTATAAAGGATTACCACCTATAAATCATATATTCAGATCAGAGAATCCCATAATAAGAACTTGGGGGAGTGATTTCGCTGATATGGTGAATGAGTTGATCCATCCAGTACCGAACAGACGCATAGAAGATTTTGAAATGTTTGAAAGAACGGACAGCAGAGGTGTAAGATGAAGGAAAAAACAAAGGACTTGATTATAGCCGGATTATTGGCTAACACAACAGTCAGAGCTACGTCGCAAGCTATAGGAGTAGCGGAGTCAACAATATACCGATATTTAAATGATGAGCAATTCAAGAAGGAGTACGAGAGTAAGCGCCGGGATATGCTTGTAGATAACTGTCATAAGCTTCAAGCGAACATGGGAAAGGCGATTAATGAACTGGTAGAGATTATAGATAGCAAGGACACAGCGCCACAGATCAGGTTAAATGCCATTGATACGCTGCTACGCCACACTTATAAGCAGACGGAGATTGTGGATATTCTGACAAGGCTGGAAGCTCTTGAAAATATGAACTGATATATAAGGTATAGAATTTGGAGGTTTTTACCTCCTTTTTTTATGAAAGAACATTAATATAACATAAAGTTATAAAAATAAATGTTGATATGAATAAAAGTTATGATATAATTTATGTAGAGCATAACTCCGATGCTCAGAGTAAATTTCCAACTGTTCCATAATATTACAGATAAGAAATTTGACTTCTAAATTATTTATTTTATATGGGAAGATCCCGGACATGATCTGAAACTGTCTCCCAGCACGCAGGGGCAAGCGGTTATAGTCGATTTCAGACGTAAAACGAAAGGATAGTAAAACTATGGAAGATAATAAAAATACCTCTACAGAGGGAACGCAGACAGGCACAGAAGGCACACAGGGAGAAAGAACATTCACCCAGGAAGATGTGAACCGTATTGTGCAGGAGAGACTTGCAAAGGAAAAGAGCAAGGGGAACGGTGATGATGAACTGAATAAGAGAGCAGCAGAACTTGATCTGAGAGAACGAAAGCTCACAGCACGAGAAAAGCTGCGTGAGAATGGGTTACCGGATTATTTGGTAGATGCTCTTAACATGAATACAGACGAGGACTTCCAGAAGAGCATGGAAGCTATATTAAAAATGAAAGGAGAGACCAAAGGCAGTGAGCAGCCAACGCCTATCGGAAAGGGGAATCTTATCGGAAGGGTGCAGGGCTTTGGAACAAAGGACAATGATCCTATACGAAATGCCTTCGGTCTTAGAAAATAGGTAAAATATTATGTCGAGAGAATTAGTAACTAAATACCTGCCCTATGTTGATGAATTATTCGCCCAGGAGAGCAAAAAAGACCTTCTTACGAATAACGACTTCAGCTTTGACGGGGCTACGAGTGTAAAACTCTATAAAATCAGTACTGCAGAGATGAACGACTACGGCCGCAACGGGGCAACGACCGGCAACTGGAGCCGTTACGGAGCAGTAAAAGACTTGGATGCAACTACAGAGACTGCTAATCTGACAAGAGACAGATCATTCACCTTTGTTATTGATGCACTTGATCAGAATCAGACAGGCGGAACACTTGCGGGGGCTACTGCACTTGCAAGACAAATCAGAGAAGTGGTTATCCCGGAAGTAGATACCTATGTATATAGTGTCATGGTTGCAGGAGCAGGACACAAACCTGCTGCCGTAGCGTTGACCAAGGATAATATCTATGATGAGATTGTCAAGGCTTCTGCAGCACTGGATAATGAACTGGTACCGGAAACAGAAAGAGTGATTACTGTAACACCGGATACATATTTACTTATGAAAAAGTGTAAGGATATTGTCATGGAGACAGAAATCGGTGAGGAGATGCGTATCAAGGGGGTTATTGCTAACCTTGATGGTGCTATGACAATTAAGATCGCAGCGTCCAGACTTCCGAAAGGGTTCGGCTTTATGCTGTCCCATAAGTCGGCATGTTGTGCACCTACACAGCTTGAGGACTACAATACACACGTAAACCCGCCCGGTATCAATGGTACTTTGGTGGAAGGTCGTATTGTGTATGATGCTTTTGTGTTTGATAATAAGAAGAAAGGCATCTATTATCAGGCTATTCCTACAGAATAGCTCCAACTATGGTATTGACCGGAGCTTTCATTTTCCGTCGGTTGATATATATATTCTAATCTTCTGATAATGTTTGTTGTAAAGGGAGCGCCCCGCATTGTGTGATGCAGTGTGGGGCATTGCTCTATAAGGAGATAATACACATGGGACAAACTATGAACCAATACGACTATGAATCTGCAAACATGGAAACAAAATACTATGATATGCTCTATGATTTTACCGGAGTGATAACCAAAGCAAATGAACAGTCTTTTGAAGGTTATACACCTAAGCAGATAGCAAAGAAGTTGAAAAAAGCTGCACCGGCGTTTTTCAACTTGTGTATGATTGACTGTGTGACAGATAATAATTTGCATGTGAAGGTAGAAAAAGAACAGCAGCAGGAGACAGTGCAGCTAGAAGACCCAGTGGAAGTAGAGAAGCCGGATAATTTCCTTCAGATTGATTCAGAAGGCTGGGGGTTGTGTCCTGTATGCCATGGAAAGGCTCTCAGAGTGACGAATACAACCAGACTAGAGAATTTCCCTATGTACTGTAAGAGATGCAGAGAGGAGCATCTTGTTAACTGGTGGAATGCAGATCATCAGAGGATATTGTATAAACGATATGTGAATGAACGGCGATTAAGAAATAATGCATTGAAGGGAACCGGGCTGAGAAGTTATCAAAGAAGCGGCACGAGTGCGACAGAGAGAGAAGCAATCAAGGCATAAAGAAATAGTATCATATTAGTATCATAAGAGCTGTGAAATGTAGTAAATATGCGCTTTAGGGCAATAAAAAAGCAGATAGCGGGAA
>CAVBMG010000185.1:0-4421 GCA_963596435.1 Agathobacter sp. | reverse complement strand
AGTGTCATCAACCTTGAATGTGACAGTATATTCTGTGGAAACATTCTCCCATATTGCCTTCAGTGTTATATCGGAAGTTATCTTTGTTTCGAAATTGAAATCAGCGCCGTCGGACGTCATCCAGTTCTTAAACTCATATCCTTCCTTTTGAGGGTTATCCGGTTTTGTTGCTTTTTCGTCCTTCTTAACTTTCTGAGAAGCAACGGCCGTGCCGCCGTCGGAATCGAATGTAACTGTGAAAGTATCAGCTGGAACTTCATTCCAGTGAGCCTTCAATGTGAGGTTCCCGGTTATCTTTGTATCGAAATCGAATACATTGTCGCCGTTGTACCAGCCGTTAAATTCAAATCCCGCTCTTGTCGGGTTTTCCGGCTTCGATGCCATATAACCTTTTGCCACTGTCTGTGGTTCTACAGCTGATCCTTCTGCAGAATCAAATGTAACAGTAACCGTTTCAATCTCTTCCATCCAGAAAGCATAGAGGATTATATCGGAAGAGATAGTCTCCTTATCGAAGTCGAAAGAATCTGCATCCTCTTCGTTCTTATACCAGCCCCAGAAAACACATCCTTCCTTTGTCGGATCTGTGGGTCTTGAAGCCTTTCCTCCTTCACTCACTCTCTGGAAAGGAACTGCAGAACCTTTATTCGAGTCGAATGCTACTATGTATGTCTTTGATCTGGCACTCCACTTTGCCGTCAATGTGATATCCGCCGTAACGGTGTATTCATTAAAATTGAAAGCCTCGCCCTCCTTGTACCAGCCGCGGAAATCATAGCCGTCCCTTGTCGGGGAAGAAGGCATCACGACCTTCCCTCCCTTCTCTACTTTCTGAGAAGTAACAGCTGTACCGCCGGCTGTATCAAAAGTAACTGTATAAAACTCGGGTTCTTCTACCTTATTATCGCATGAGACAAAAATCATTACGGAAAAAAGTACCGTAAGCAGTAACGAAAGAGATATTTTCTTCATAATTATGTCTCCTCCTTTTCTCAAGTATATATTTTGTGGAGATAGTAGCATAAAGTCTCTTCTCCGTTAAGTTAAAACGTAAGCGTAAAACAAATCCATAAGAAATAATGGATGTCATCAAGCTAGACTATTCTCACATGGAGGATAACAGATGGAAATCAACATCAGCGAATATGACATCTACATAAGGCCAGGCTTCACGGATATGAGGAAGCGTGCAGATGCACTCTCATTTCTCATAAGAGACGAGATGGATATGGATCCTAAGAGCAGGAGCATATTTCTCTTCTGCAGCAAAAGCAGAAGAAGGGTCATGGCCATAGCATGGAATGGGAACGGATGGCTTGAGATAAGCAAGAGGCTTGAGTGCATGGGCGGTACATTCTGCTGGCCGAAAAGCGAGAAGGCAGCCGAGAAGACATGCATTGAGGACATTCTCGAGATGCTTCGCGGGGGCAATCCGTGGAGACGGTTCCCATCCTTTTGAAAAGCATCTGAATAATAGCCTAGAATCAAATTATCTATTCATTTATATATACATTATCTGCATTTTATGCTATCATTTAGTTATGATTCAGAAGCTTGTAGAGAACTTGGATTTCAATAAGGTGAACAGCATGACGCATGAGGAATGCGTAAGCCTGATCATCAGCCTCTACAATGACAACCTGCGCTTCAAGAGGGAGAGGGATGAGGCTGTTGCGAACATGCTTGAATACAGAAAGCTGGCAAATGCAGACAACTACATCCCGTCAACAGAGCAGATGATGCTCCTCTTTCCGGAGATTGAGACCATAGTCAGGTACAATAATGATGAGATCACTGAAGAGCAGAGCAGCAATCAGGGCGCAGAGGAGCCGAAGAGGAAAGAGCGCAAGCCAAGGAAGCCTGCGCTGAGGCTGCCTAAGAGCACTCCGAGGGTTGTTCTGGATTATGCGCAGTACGCACCTGAGACAATGGTCAAAGACGGAATAGAATACAGAAGAGGCGATAACAAGGTGATCGAGCAGATCTCATATGTCCCATCAAAGAAGGTCGTCGAAATCAAGATATATCCCACATGGAATGCTGCATGCGAGGTCGAGGACAGCGAGAAGAAGACAATCATCGGATTCAGGAATGAGACTGTAGACAAGATCAGCTGTGCCCCATCGATGGCAGCCCATATCGCCGTATCCAAATATGATGATCATCTGCCACTCTACCGCCAGAGCGAGATGCTGGTCCGTGATGGGCTGGAGATCCAGAGGCAGACGCTGTGCTCATGGCTGATGAAGTACTACGAAACCCTCATAGGCTTTGAGAAGTACTTCGGAGAGCAGGTCTTCAGGATGAATCTCATAAACCAGGATGAGACGCCGGTCGAAGTGCTGTCAGTCAGAAGCCCGAGCGGGAAGATAAGCAGCTCATCGTTCGTGATAATACGGGTCGGAACCACATTCGACAGGAAAACGCATTCATACCATAGAATGGTGCATATGACCTACTCCCCTGGAAGGAGCAGGAAGCAGCTCTTTGAGGGCTTCATCCAGAATGATTACAATGGCCCTTTCATGACTGATGGTCTCAAGGGCTATCTCAATGGCCCGATAAGCGATGACAAGCACAGCGTATGCTGGGTCCATGCCGTCAGGAAGCTCAAGAAATATGCAAGATCATGCAGGTCTGATGCCGATGCATTCAAGATCCTGTCGCTTCATGGCGAGCTATATACTATAGAATCGAGCTGCAGGGCTCTCCTGGATTCCGGCAGGATAACATCAGATGAGTTCCTTGAAAGAAGGAAGAAAGCAGCTGAGCCTGTCATAAAGAAGATCATCGATCATGCGAAGAAGATCTCAAATCCTGGGGAGAAGACTCCGAAGCAGGAAGCCATCAGCTACCTTCTTGAATACGAGAAATTCCTATATACATATCTGGAGAGCGTTGAATGCACCCCTGACAATAACGAATGCGAGAGAAGAGCCAAGGCCTTTGCTACTGGAAGGAAGAACTGGCTGTTCTCCAATACGATCGATGGCGCTGATACCTCCTGCTTCTTCTATTCGCTTATAGAGACTGCAAAGGCATGCGGCGTCAACCCTGAGAGATATCTTGAGTATGTCCTTACATATGGCCCTTATGCGCAGAAAGAGGATTATGACAAGCTTCTTCCCTGGAATGCTGATCTTGATGCAATCGGCAAGTCTGTTGAGGCAAGAATCAATGCAGCCGCAGATCCTGAGAGAAATGAAGACTACATCCTCACCGGATTCACACGCTGACCCTCTTCAGTGCTCTCAGCACTGATTCCAGAGAATTCTCGTCGGCTCTGATCGTTGCTCCCATGTACTCTATTGAAACCTGCGTTGATCCGCTCCTTCTGCTGTGCAGAAGAACAAATGGCTTATTTGATGATGTGGCCATGTCTCTGCCCGTGATGGAAAATGGCACTTCATCAAGGGCTTTGAGAATCATCTGCTTCTGGTCTTCGATCTTCAGCCTTTTCCAATCATCAACCAGATCATCTCCTATGAGCTTATAGGACCATTTCCTTAGCGTTTTCTCATCAACACCTTCCTCTTTGCTGAAGTCAGCTTTGCCCAGGCTGCTTTCAGCCCATTTCCTAACCAAACTGATCTTTTGTTCACTTGTGTATGACATTGTTCATCTCCTACACCAATAAGAATAGATCTATGCTACAAATTTGTATGACCGATTTGTTTTACGCTTACGTTGCACCTTTCTCTCCTGTAGCTCCTTTTTCTCCTTGAGGTCCTTGCGCTCCTGTGGCTCCGGTATCTCCTTTGTCTCCTTTTGCACCAGTAGCTCCGGTATCACCCTTCGGACCTTGTTCTCCAGTTGCACCTTTCTCTCCCCGGGGTCCTTAAGCACCAGTTGCTCCCTTATCGCCATACACACCGATCACCCTCTTTGCAGTTTCCTTCTTAGATGAGTCTGTGTATGTGATGACCTCATAGTTCCAGAGGTACTTGTTTGTCGCCGTCAATGTAGGTACAGAGGTACTCCATGAAGACGGAGCTGTTGTGTTGTAAGAGCCGACATAAAAAGTAACGAAGTAGCCAATGAAAAAAGTAATGAGTGAGCCAAGTTAAAAAGTAACGAAGATTGAAATTGAAAGAATATCCAGTTTAGTATAGGCATTCAAACAAATGAAAGCATTGCACAGGCAGTACTATAGGGGGGGCAAGACATCTGGGCAATAACCTTAATATCTATGTCTTAAATAGGTTATCTTCTTTCATTTAATGTTGAATTTTCAATGGGAATGAATAGATATATCGCTATCAAGTTGAGGTATATCAATTACAATGACAAAAATAGGACGGTCTATAAGATATCGTGTAACCCCACATCCGATTTCAATAAATGATGCAACAGAGAATAATTTTTTTCGTTACTTTTTAACTTATCTTTTTCGTAACATTTTATGTTGGCTGCTTGGTGAC
>CAVBMG010000184.1:0-4423 GCA_963596435.1 Agathobacter sp. | reverse complement strand
CCACCCTACTTTGCAATACATCATAGTTGTCAACTATAAGGTCAGGCACATTACCCACATCAAAGTAGTCTATGGTAAACTGTACTACAAACTCCATATACTCCCTGAAGGCAGATATACTTTCCATGTGCAACAGTGTTTGACTGTTTTCTCCGAAGATTTTGCCATACATATTGGTCATGTGCTTGTAGACCCATTGCTTGAAGTCAATCTTGTCAGGGTTGATGATGAAACTGCAAGTAACCATTCTTACTACAAGACCATGTATGTACTTGGGGTCAGGCTGCCATGCCATAGTTATCTCATTTAGCTTGCTGTCATCTTCAGGAGTCAGGTTGTTAATTTCCTCTGCAAAGGGAAGTTTCTGTTCTACAGGTTCCTTGCTATCACTTACATCTGTATGCAAGAACTCCCTGAAGTTGCCATTGAACTCTGGGGTTGTCTTTGGTATATTGAACTCCTTAGCTTTCTTCTTTTTCTCAATCTCCTCAAACCTTGCATCCAAGTATTCAAGGTCATTGCTGACCTCATGTCTCTCCACTTCAAGGTCAAAATACTCTATGATTTCCCTGTCTATGATTTTGGTGGTTTGGGTATCTTCATGGGTTATCTCTTTGCTACCCTCACCAAAGAACTCATAAGATGTTCCAAGGTTTTTAACAGTTATCTCAGACTTGGTTTGTACCTTTCTGGTCACTATGGCTACATATTCTCCCTTGGTATCCACTACTAATGAAACAAAGCAGTTGGTATCATTACCTTCCTGTTGCACCATCTTCATGTCCTGACCAGATAGATAGGCCCCGAGGGTGTGGTGTGAATGCACTAACGCAATATCACAATCAAACAGTTCCATATTTTCTGCCATATAAGCAGCCACATCCTCACTCATCTTGAACTCTGTCCATCCTGTTGTACCAAGATCCATAGGGTAGATGTCCTTGCAGGTAATTACCAGGTCATTGTTTTCAAAGGTTCCCTCATGAGTGACAAACAGCACACCTGACCATTCTGTGTGGGGAAACTTTCTGATAAGATACCTAATCTTCCTCTCTACCTCTTCAGGTACTATGAGCTTATAGGTAGATGATCCTTTCCTGAGCTGGGGCAGTTCCTTCTTCTCTATTTTTGATTCTGTTTTTTCCATTCTTGTATCTGTAGTTTATTGTTCTTAGAATACTGTAAAGCACATACATTGCAAAGTTTTGACTAACAACTGTTGATGCAGGCACTTCATCAGTGTTGTCAATGATGATGTGTACCTTGATTTCCTTTCCCTTGAATGTCAGCACTGACTTTCCTTCACACATTCTTACCATGGAATTGGGAGAAAGGAATCTGTTACCCTTGGTGAGGAACATTCTATTGGATATGTAGACCTCATTGAGTAATCCCATATTATACATCCTTTCCAAGTTCCTGGTTATACTGCTTAACTTCTCGTTATAGAAGTCAATGAAGCAGTTGCTTACGTCAATGATGTAGTCATAATAAGGTAAACTTGGTTGGTACTCCCCTTGCCTGTAGCTTACGGAAAGGTGTCCATTAGAGAGATAATATTCAATGAACTCCATTACCTTCTCCTTGTTAAGGACACCAATAAAGTTAGGAGAATTGGTAGGGTAGTAGTTATAGTATTCTGTCAGCCTTCTTGTGTTATCTGCTGTTATATCCTCCAGTTTGTGGTAGGGTCTTCCTATCAGGGATTCTACTGTCACATACATGGATAGTTCCTCACAGAACAGCATCCACAGGGCATCGTCACTTTCATTTTTAAGTGAGGCTATGGTATTTCTAATGGGTCCAGTACCAAGACAAGGTGGCTGGAACATAGTGAAATTATCTTTGGGAATGTTAGAGACATGGCTGTGCATATAATTTCTCTGAAATTGCTGGCTTGTATAGGTAGCCCTGTTGAGAAGAAATCCATGGTTCTCATAGGGAATCCTTCCATCCATCTGCACAACTATCCTGGCATACAAGTCTTGTATCTTTGTTGACCTGTCATTTTCATTGGTGACAGTTACTTCGGGCCACCAAACATATAAGGTAATCTTTGAGTTAACAAAATGTTTCATTGCCCTGTCAAGTTCCTCTTGTGGGAATGTAAGTTCCTCATAATTATCTGGGACCTTGAGTATATTTTTCAAGCGTAATTTAATCAAGTCACACCCCTGCATATCCACATGACTCTCACCAAAGAAATTTTCAAAGATTTCCCTAATGCCATTTACCTTTTTACATAAAAGGTTGTATATTTCATCTACTGTATATTGCATATTGTTGTAAATTAGAATTGACAATAAGTGATAAAAAATAAGGGAGCAGGAATTTCATATCCCACTCCCTACACAACAAAAATGCCAAACAGTCAGATTACAGAATGTCGTTTATCATGTCATCAACATCATCATTGGTAATGCTTCCGTCAGATGTACTTACAGTCTCCTGGACAGTGGATTCTTCCCAATCTTCTTCCTTGCATTCAATGGTCTCAGTAAGGTGCATAAGGTTCTTGACAAGGTTCTTTACCTCTTCAGAAGTCATTATCTTTTCACTGACATAATAGTTTACTGCATAGAAGAGACCTGCTGCCACCTTATCACCGGCACTGGCTGTGTTGTCTTTTATATCAGGTTCTTGGCAAGTTTGCATATCCTCTACATCATCTACTGGGGCAGAGGTACTGTCTACAGGCTCCTCGGCAGGAACATCTACAATGGCAGCCTTAACACCATTGATATTGGCAGTAATAAAACTCCAGAGTGCATCTGTAGGAACCTGTGTGAAGTTCCTGCCAAAGTAAGCCTTGACGGCATCCTGCAAGTCATTGTCCTTCACTGCTGCATAGGCAGCCTGTCTGTCAGAAGCACCGGAGGCAATGTTCTTCTTGGTGTTGGTAAGAAGAATAACCAGGTTGTTGGTAGGCTGCCCCTTGTACATTACATTCTGAGGAAGCTGGGTATCATTACTGATAAGTTGTGTTTTTGAGATACCCTCTGTAAAGGTCATGCCACTGTAATCCACACCAGCCTCATTCAAGGCTGCCTTCAACTCACCAAGTGTGGTGGCATTTGTTGTTATTTTACTTCTCTTCTGAGTTTTTGTATTTGCGATAAGGATTTCACGATTCTCCATAATTTCTTGATTTTTAAATTGTTAATTGAATAATGTTTCTAATTGTTTGAACTCTGCCTTGTCTTTCAAGGCTTTGTAGTAGTCAGACAAATCTTTCTGACTGCCTAAATCAGGGATAATGTTGACAAAGCCTGTGCGCTCTGCCAACTTCTCTCCATCCTTTATTCCGGCTTCATCTGTATCAAAGCAGATGAACACCTTTTTGTATCTTCTCTTCAGCTCATTAATGGCAGTATCTGACATATCATAACCTTCTCCCTGCAAGCATAGGGTAGGAATATGTATGTTGCAGCTGAGACACAGTGCATCCTTGAGGGAGGAGCAGATTATCACTCTGTCCCCTTTCTCTGGAATCTTTGTCCAGAGACCTATGACAGATGCATCCATTTTGCTGCACCACTTGTATCCTTCCTTGTTGAAAGGCATATAGATTTTGAGCTGTAGTTTTCCTTCCTTCCTCTCACAGAAACAATAGGCATACTTCTCAGTGGAGAAGATATACCTGTTGCTCCTGCCTGTGGAAGGATCCTTCTTGGTAACAATCTTATGGGAGATAGGATATATCTCGGCATACTTCAGCCATGGCTTGGTAATACCGTAGGACTGCCAATACTCATAGTCATAGTCCCTCCATGGTCTCACCTTTACCTGTATGGCAGTGAGACTGTCAGACTCCTTTCTGGTAAGGGTCTTTATCTGCTTGGGCTTGATGGTTATCTCACCATCCTTTATCATGAGACTGCATATCCTGTCAAGTGCCTGGTTGAAAGTGCAATGCCAGTACTCACAAAGAAAGTCCAGCAGACTTCCTGAGACACTTCTGTCTGCATAGTCCAGATACCTGACATGGTTATGCTCACTCATATAGAAGCAGAATGAGGGATGCTTGTCCTCTCTTAAAGGAGAGCTTATGACACAGGGTATTGCAGTGACTTCAGGAAGCACTGCACTAAGTACCTGTGCTTCACTGAACCTGCTGAATATCTCTGTCTTCGAGATGCTGGAAGATGTTTTTCCTATCACCATAAGGTTGTTACTTTAAAGGGTTCTTGGGTTGGGAAGGTTAGTCCCAGGGCATATCACCGCTGCCAGACTCTGTACCTGTAGCTACTGGAGCACTGCTAAGGTCTGTAGGAGTCACATTGTACTCTGCAAGTTCCTGTGCCCTCAACTCTACAGAAGCAAAGGAGCCTCCATCCTTGGCTCTTGTGATTTCCTTCTCAAGACGCTCAAGTGCCTTGACACCAGCATAGTTAGGAAGTATAAAGTTCTGACGTGTAATGAC
>CAVBMG010000183.1:0-4441 GCA_963596435.1 Agathobacter sp. | reverse complement strand
AAAAATGTCTTATTCTGCTCAGTATTGATGAGCTGGAATACAATCTTCTCGTTAGCATCCTTTATAATGCTGTCCACATCAACAACCGGAGCCTGCTCATATGCCCTTTCCATAAAGTCACATGCAGCCATAAGTGTTTCCTCAAGATCACCACAGTCCTGATACTTCTTATACATGTCATTGATATAAATCGTAGGCGAAATATTCCTGCCTTCCTCTCTTAAGATGATGCCATCAAGAGTCACATTCACCTTTTCCACGGGTTCTGCCACAAGCTCCATTCCTTTGAACTTCTCAGGCATATAATCCATAAACTTTTCTTTTACTACTTCCTTAAAAATCTCGTAATTCATCATATTGTTATTCCTCCAAATCAAAAAAGCGGGGAACATAAGTCACTGGCTTACATTCCCCGCAAGGTTAATTGTTACTGTTTATTCTTTTTCTTTCTTCCACGAAGTCCTACTCCAACACCTGTAATAAGTGCAAGTGCACCAATTCCAAGATAAAGAAGCGGATTTGCATTGTCGCCTGTCTGTGGAAGCTTAGGCTCTGTCGGTACATTGACAAGCTTAAGAGTTGTTACGACAACATCCGGTGCATTGTCATCGTATCGAAGAGTTACATCGTGAGCTGTCTCATCGAGGATATATCCGTCAGCTGCTTTTGTCTCAACTACTGTATAATGGATATCTTCCTTGAATGATCCATCCTCGTTGTAAGTACAGATAGGAAGCTCCTTGCTCTCTGCATGACCATTCTTGTCAGTAGTGAGTGTATCAAGCACCTTTCCATCCTTATCCCTTACTTCAAATACAACACCCTCGATCGGCTTTCCGGTTACTTTGTCAGTTTTCTCAATGACAATCTTACCAACTGCCTGCTCATCCTTCATGGATACCTTCTGGATTTCTGCTGTCTCCTTTACTTCAAAGGTTACATCACTTGCCACCTTATATCCATATGGTGCAGATTCCTCTCTGAGTGTGTACTTTCCGACAGGAAGTCTCTCAATCATATGAGTCTTTCCTGCCTCTGATGTCCAGCTCTCAACAAGCTTTCCATCAGCATCAATAACTGAAAGCTTTGCTCCAGGTAATTCTTTCTCGCCTGTGATATCAGTCTTTGAAATCTCTACCTTAATCGGTGCATTTTCAAATGCTGCCTCAAACTCGATAACCTTTACCTTATCTCCCTGATATGAAGCATCCACATCAAAAATCTTATCAGACTTCACATAGCCCTTTGGTGCCTCAATCTCTTTGACATAATACTGTCCAAGTGGAAGGTCAGAGGTAAATGCAGCCTTTCCGTCCTTGCCTGTTACTGTTCTCTCAATCTGTGTATCAGCCTTTACGATTACCTTGCCATCTTTATTCACAATATCTTCTTTCGCAAATAAACCGAATACTGCTCCTTCAAGTGCTTCTTTAGTCTCTGAATCAGTCTTGGTTACAGTAATCTGCACTTTCTGACGCTCATTTGTCACATCCATTCCTGCAAATACAACCTTTGTATTCTGGTCGATATAGGATAGGTCTGCCTCAATCGGTGTATCATCTAATACAAATCCTTCGATGGTCTTTGTCTCAACAAGATAATACTTGCCAAGCGGAAGGTCATCAATTCTTGCGATACCCTTATCATTTGTCACGATAGTTGCCACCTTGTCTCCTGCCTTATGATATACAGTGTCAAGTCCGTCAGCACTCACAATATCCTCTTTTGCATATACATCAAAAGTTACTCCTGCAAGGCTGTCCTTGAAGAAATTGAAGATAAAGTCGTACCAGTAACCCTTCATAAGAGTAGTATCTGTTACAAATTCGCCGTCCTTATTGATAACGATGGAACCTGTAGGAACTTCATCCTTCATCTCTACATGCTGCACTTTGCCTGTGTCCTCTACTGTAAACTGGATATCTGTTGCCTTGAGGTATCCGTAAGGAGCAAATTCCTCACGAAATGTGTAAGTCTCGCCTACGACAAGTCTCTTGATCACATGTGCTTCCTTAGCATCAGATGTCCATGTGTCTACCACATTTCCATCCTTATCAAGTACAGTAAGTGTTGCACCTGTAAGCTCTGCACCGCTTGTGATATCTGTCTTTGTAAACTCAAAGGTTGTAGGAGTGTTCTTATACTCGCTGTTATATACAGCAGTCTTAACATCCTGTCCCTGATATTTTGTATCAAAGTTTACTGCTTCCTCATTTGTCACATATCCGGCAGGCTTTACAAGCTCCCTTGCAACATATTTTGCAAATGGGTAATCCTTAACAAAAGCTATCTTTCCATTCTCATCAGATGTTGCCTTCTCAAGAAGTGTGCCTTTCTCGATAATTAACTTGCCATCAACATTCTTGATATCCTCGTCTACATAAAGACCAAATACTGCACCTGCAATCGGTGTATTATCTTCTGCATCAAGCTTAGTCACTGACATATCAAGCTTCTGTCTGTCATCTGAGAAAGTAAGGCTCTCCTTGATAACAGGTGTCTTATCATCCACATATGTGAATGTCACTTTCTGCTCATTCGGATTTAATACATATCCGTATGGAGCTTCCACTTCCACAACTCTGTACTGTCCAAGAGGAAGATTCTTTGCTGTTGCCTTTCCATCCTTACCAGTTGTAAGCGTTGTCACAAGGTCTCCCTTGCTGTAATACTTAATGCGGTTTCCGTCTGCATCCTTCTGGTTGTCTGCTGTGTAAATATCATCCGCAGCATAAACTTTGAATTTTGCTCCGGCAAGTGAGCCTTCCTTATAAACAAACTCTTTCTCATATGAGCTTGCAAGAAGTCCTCCCTTGAATCCGTCAAGTACCTCTCCCTTCTTTTCTACAGTCAGCTCTCCGACTGCAGGGGCATCGGAATATTCCACAGTAATGATTGCATCATTTGTATCACCATCTGTTTCAAATGCTGTATCAGTATCAACAGAGATGTTGACATACTTATCATTTACAACATATCCAAATGGTGCAGATACTTCCTCAATGCGGTAGTTACCGATTTTCAGTGCCTCCGGTAAGATTAAATCTCCATCCTCATCAGTAAAGAATGAAGTATGCTCTACCTTTGACGGATAAGTTGTGTACTGCTTCACATATTCGTTCTTATCAATATTGAAGATCTTAAACTCTGCATTTGGCACAAGTACTGTCTGCTTTGTATCGGAATCCTTCTTGATTATACGAAGCTTTGCAGTAAACTCCCTGTCAAGGAATACTCTCCATGTCTGAGGCTTGTCAGGATGATTCTCGCTGATTTTCACCTCAAATGGCTTGATTGTCTTCATGTTATGCGGAGTCTTTGACTCAACTACCACATAAGTTCCATAAGGAATTGCAATGGATACTGCATGTCCCTTGTCATCTGATGTGATTGTTGTTGCTCCGTTTTCTCCGATTACAACCGGAGTTGCCTTGTCAAAGTAATAACTTCCATCTGCCTTTACGGATAAAGAAGATTTTAAGTATGCTGTAAACTCTGCACCTGCCAATAAGCCTGCTTCAGTATCATCGCCATTGTCAGATACTTTGATAAGCTGGAATGGCTGCTTGATGACCTGCTCTGCTGAGGTTGTGCTTTTTGATACCTCTGCTACAAGGTCTCCCTCATAGTCGCATACTACATCGTGCTCCTCTTCATCTAAAAGATACCCCTCTGATGGAGTGATTTCTTTCACATAATAGTTTCCAAGGTAAAGGTTATTGACCTCTGCCTCGCCATTCTTATCTGTTGTAAGTGTTGCTACAAGATCTCCTGCTTTGAATACAACTCCTGTTGCTCCGTCCGGATGCACGATATCGTTTCTCGCATAAAGACCATAAACTGCACCTTCGAGACTTGCATCTCCCTGGGCAACTGCCTTGCCTGATTCCTTGTCTACCTTGTAGATATGAATCTTTGCTGTAGTTCTGTCATTTACAAATGTGTGGCTGAATGATGCCTTTGCCTGTGTTTCAGGTAATACATTGAAATTGAAGCTGTAAACATCTTTACTGTTTCTGATATACGCATATGGAGCCTGTGTCTCTTGGATATAATATCCGTTAGAGATTGGCAGATCCACGCTGTAGCTTGCCTTTCCGTCCTCACCTGTAGTTACTGTCTCAAGAGCTGTACCCTTTGTCACAATAACCTGTCCGGCATAGTTTTTGATGTCATTTCCGGCATAAAGTGTGTACTTTCCGCCATCAAGAGGGTTCTCTGTGTCAGAGTCCTTCTTTACGACAGATACATCCGCTTTCTGTCTTGTATTCTCAATCGTAGTTGATTCATACTGGACTGTCACAGTCTGGTCCTTATACTCAACTGCTACTGTCTGAGGTGTGGTATTGATTGTATATCCGTCAATGCTCTTAATCTCAGTAACCACATAAGTTCCAAGATGAAGGTCAGATAATACCACCTGTCCGTCAGTTCCTGTTGT
>CAVBMG010000182.1:0-4694 GCA_963596435.1 Agathobacter sp. | reverse complement strand
GTCCGGACCTTTCTCAGGAATTCCTACAAGTACAATATCCACAATCGCTCCAAGCAATCCTGCAGCGGCAGCTATAGTCACATCATACTTATCCATATGATGCAGGCTGTTATATTCGTGATTCAGTGCCTTAATTTCTAATGCATTTTCTTTAATCTCAGAAGGAGTAAACAGATCTTCAAGAACAACTTCTGTCCCTACATCAGCTGATGCTTCATCGTAGATATCCTCATAATCTCTGATATGGATTATTCCTTTCTCCTTAGGAGTCGTAGCTTTGGCCTCTGGCAGATTCATTCCAAGCTCCCTGAGTAACTTTTCTGATTCAGCTATTCTTTCATCTACATGGCTCTCCTCAAAGACTCTCGAAATCTCCTGGCACTCTTTCTCCTGATAGGCAAGAATTATATTTCGCTTTTTTTCCTCTTCTGTATATGAGAATCTACTCATGCAGTCTCCCCCAAATCTTTCTTGAGATCTTTGATTGCCTGCTGTAAAAGAATATTCAGGCTCTGCAGGTAATCCATTCTCTCCTTGCTTGCATCAGCTTCCTCTTTTAGGGCATCAATTATAGCCTGATGCTTAACCAAAGCTTCCTTATAAAGTCTTTCCTTCTCCTGGCGGAGCTGCTTATTCTTTAAATGTGCTGCAACTCCAACGCCTCCTGCAGCAAGTATTACAGCTGGAGCAGCAAGAACAAATACTCCTGCCACCATGCCACCGCCAACTATTCCGCCTGCGGCTGCAAGACCAGATGTAATTCCTGCAGCTGACAGTCCTACTGTACCTAGACCGTATAATGCTGCAAATGATCCTACTCCTCCAATACCAGCACCAAGTGCCCCAGACAATACTTCCGGGATTGCACTTTCTCTGATTGTTCTTGTCTTATCATTTGTAGCAGCTGCAGCCTCATTGATTACATTTACAACCTGCTGTAGAGAATCAACACTTTGAAAAACCATATCCTTTTTCTTGGTTACATACTCACCCATAATCGTCTTCTCCTTTAAGCTTCCACAAGATTATTCTTTCTAAGCTCTATAACTGTATCCATAAGCATTTCGTTAACATCTTCAAGATGATCTACTTTGCTAGCCTTCTTTTCCAAGTCCTTTATAACAGCATCCGTCTTTTGAATATGCTTCTGATACAGATTGTCTTTTTCCTTCTGCTTTTCTGATCTGTAAACTTCATATCCAAGAAGACCTGCCAGTCCTCCATATGGGAGAACTGTTAAGATTTTGCCTTTATTGGCACAAATAAATTTTCCAACGACTGGTCCGATATTTTTTGCTGAATTTACTATCATAGTAGTATTCATTACTTCTTATCTCCCTTCTTTTCCTTTTCATCTTTCTTTGTATCTTTTAACATGGTTGCAACCCATGCCGCCAATGTTCCGGCAACAACCGCTCCACCTGCTACAGGTACTGCAACTGCACCAGCTGCTACACCAAATGCTGCAAGAGCTGCTGACATTGCTCTGACAGCCGAATCTTTATTTCCTGTTACTGTTGCACTTGAAACCACCTTGGCAGTATCAAGTACTTTGTCTCTCTGCTCTGAGGTAATCTCTGGATTATCATTGAATACAAGTCCAAGCACAGTTAATAGGTTTTCTTTTTCTTCACCACTTCTTGCATTTGCCTCAGCCTCGAATATTGCTCGGATTGCAATATACTGGATTTTGGACATTTTTACGCCCTTCTCCGGTCCCTTTTCAAGGTTCAATACTGACTGCTTTGTTATTCCAAGACGGTCTCCAAGCTGCTCTGCTGTCCATCCGAAAAGCTTTCTAAGCATTTCAAGATTATTCTGAAGTTCCTGTATTTCTCTATCATTATTTTCCATGGATTCCTTACCTCCTTTTACAAAATATCACAGAAATTTACCCAAGTCAAATATTTTGACTCAATTAATTATTTTAACAAAAAAGAGACATGCAAATCGCATGCCTCCTATCTTTACTATTCCAAATTACTTGTCTGCAATCTCTTCTGCTTTTACAAACCATTCCGGTCTCATTGATTCGTCATCCGGAAGTCTGAGAATTATATTATTGCTATTAGACTGATATTTAGGATTCTTCCAATTCCAATACAGTCTTTCAATTGCACTGCTCATCAGATACACTGTCTTATCATGCTCACTCTCTGGCGGATTGTTTACATCAAATATTGCTTCTGACATTGGAATCAAATACTCTATGCAATAATATTTACTATTATTTTTATAGTCCTCACTCATACCTTCTATCTCTAAAAGTCGTTCAATATTTTCAACTAATTCAGGACATCTTGATAATAACGAAAAATAATTATCTTTTTCCAAAAGTGAGCGAAAGGCAAAACCGTTAACACAAAAATCCTGAATATGATTATATCCGAGACGGGATTTCAAATAATAAATATTACCATGCTGGTATCTAAACTCGCTATCTAGCGGTTGTAACTTTCCATTAAGATACATATCAATATGCTCATCAGTCTCTTTAAAAGTCACTTTATGTCTTTTAAAGAAATCTGAAAGTGGTGTCTCTGTAAGCAACAGCTGTTTTAAATTATAGTTTTCCTTCAAGTCTGAACCATTTAGTCTTCTTGTTAAATGAAACATCTGAATCTCTTCAAAAGTTTCATCTACTATATAATCTGATAGGAAATCTTCAATCCAATCACATGGATACTTTGACTCATCACAGTCAATTGATTCTAATAAATTCTGCATCTCCTCGTCTGTAAACTGTAAAAAAGACTTTACGCTTTCCCACAATGACTCAGAAGTTCTTGCGTCCAAATACTTCATTATTCCACCTCTTTGTTTAAGTCTATTATATATTGCTTAGTCATACGAGCTTCTGTCAATACTTGTATGGAACATTTTAAGAAGTGTTCTCTGACTCGTCAGCTTCTTTGTAGTGATGTTCCCTGCAATATCCTTTGCCACTACCAGATAATAATCCACCTGGTCATCCGTCAGATTGATATCGTAGTAGACATCAAAACTGGAATGCGTATCTGAATAGCCCCAGGTCTTTTGGGTTGTTGCACTGTAGATAGCTTCTTTGTTGCCATCCTTTACTTTATAAACAATGACTGCCGAAAGTCCTGATGTACAATTAGGATTATTCGGACTTCTTGATGCCTCATCATCTATATGCTGGTCAATGATGTTGTCCTGGCAATATCCAGAATATGTTATCCCGTTTTCTACATAGGTTACCTCTGTTCCATCCATACCCGGTGCCGTACAGTCATACTTTGTTGTTACGCTCACGCTTGATATATGACCTACATTATCCGTCGCAGTCACTGTCCAGGAATGAATTCCTTCGTACTTATTCTCAAGAGTATATGTAACTCCTGTTGTTCCCCTGGCTACGATATTTCCACTGTCATCACTTATTACCATGCTCCTTAAGCCGGAGCCCCCATACCACGTACCATAAAGATAATCTGTTGCTGTTGTACTGATGGTCGGAGCCCTGTTCGTCCAGTCCGTTACGGTATTTTCAATTCCATATATTACCGGGTTACTGTGATCCAAATAGATATTGTTTGAAGTACTGCTACTGTGGTTGCCATACAAATCATAAATATGAACCGTATATCTGAACACGCCTTCCGATGTCTCTGTATAACTATAACTTAGATACCCGGTAGATCCTCCTTCATACCAGGATGCTACCAGATCTGTCGCGCCTGAATTCACATTCGTCCTATAGAGCTGCACATAGTCAACACCACTTCCCCGGTCTCTTGTTGATATGGTTACTGTTCCACTACCAGAGCTCCAATAATTGGGATATGCCGCAAATCCATTAATGGAAGGTGCTGTAAAGTCATACCTTTCTGTATATCCACACACACTGCAAACTCTGTAATGCCACCCATTGCCTCCGTCAAACCAGTTCCCCATACTGTGGGCTGCATACTGGGCAAGGCCACATCTTTTACAATATCTTACATGGTTGGTTGAAGAATACTGTCTCCAGCTTCCCCAGTTATGCCCCAATGGTCCCTCCGATATATAAAGCTCATACCATCTCTGACAAATGGAACAGTATCCTCTCCATTTCTGATAACCCCCACTCGTGCAGGTCGCAGTCGTGGAAACATAAGTCCAAGTGTTTCCAAAGTTATGACCTACACAGTAGCTCCACGGAGATGAATACCAGCATGGCGTTCCTCCCACGCCAGCACAGGTTGTAAATGAGCAGCCACAGTTGGGAGATCCTGCACAGTGTCCAGCTTGAACATCGATTGGCGAGAACACAAGGCATGTAATCATTACCGCAAAGGCTGCTATAATCATCCTAAATCTTTTCAAACAACCGCCTCCTATTCTGAAATAGAAGGATTGTACTCAAGGATATAGGTAACATATCTGACAACCGTAGCTCCGTCACTGTCCTGCCCGGATACAGTTACCGTGATATATGTGATTCTGTCCTCTCCATCCTCAGTTGTCTTTATCTGATATGAACAGTCACGCTGGATAATATCAACACCATCCATCTTCTTTTCAAGATAGGAGATCTCCTCACATTCATCCACTCCAAAGGAATATACTCTCTGGTTCATATACAGGTCTCTTACATGGGAAGTATCATCTGTCATGAAATCAGTTGGCATACCTTTACTCTTCAGATAAGCCTTAAGAAAATCCAGACTGTTTTTACATTTAGAAACCGA
>CAVBMG010000181.1:0-4747 GCA_963596435.1 Agathobacter sp. | reverse complement strand
ATAAAACAAAAAGAGCAATGTCAAGACATCACTCCTTGTATTTCTTATATGATTCCAAAGTTCTTCAACTGCTTCCTGTTTACAGTGGGACTTTCCTGTACTGTACTTATGATAGTCTGTAATATCCCTATATTAGAGACGGTACCTCTATAAGTATGTGCTGTGAACTTAGTTTTTTGAGCAACTATTATATTGGAACAATTCACAAAAGAATCATATTTCAGAAATGGAAACTGCTCTACCTTCACAGGCAACAGATAATCCGTAATATAGGAAGGTAAGTTGGGATTAATATTTGAATTTATCACCACCCCTCCAATAACATTGCCTTCGTTATCAAAGCCAAGGACTATGAAAAATTTATTCCTGCTGTCATCACCCTTCTTTGGAGTAATACCATTGCCCTTGTCAAGATTAAGATAATGGACATCCCCGATTTTAATACTTTCCTGAATTATTCTATCAGCTTTTTCCCCAAGTAAATCACCTATGTTTATCATGCCAAGGTTTTTTCTATCAACAGGTTATCCTTTATGTACTCTATCATATCATCTGAAGCATTGGCATCCCTTGCCATTCCAACAATATCCATAACCTTACGTCCTTGTTTGGAATAGTAAGCACGTTTCCATTCCCTGCCATGGGATTTGGCACGCAAGTCACCATAGGAAAGTTGGGCATTTTCAGAAATAGACTTATCAAGGACTTCTATATCAGCCTTTGAGAAATAGTCTTTGTCTGCTTCACGCTTTGCCTCCAGCATAAAATAAGCATCATCTGTCCCCTTCTGTATACCTGCATTCAAGATGGTTTGCAGTTCCCTGTCACAGAAAGAATCTTCTTTTATACAACTGTAGAGTACAGAGGGTACAGGACCGTCCTTTAAGGCACAGAACTCATCAGATACCATGGGAATACCGTATTTTGCCAGATGTGTAATGTTGGCAAAATATATTATCTTAAACACATGATAATAATCCAAGCCTTTGGTCTTGTTTAAGATATACAGTATTATCTCTGTCAGCTTGTGTTTGTCGAATGATGTCATAACTTGTATGATTTTTGCTGCAAAGATAGGCAAATATTCCTGTACTTACAAATTATCTTAGATTTATTTAATCAAATAGATAGGATATTTACTGAATGCTTTACATATCACAACCAATGAAGAGGTAGAAAGTATCTTCCTATCTCTTCATTTTAAAAAAAGAACTACTCAAAGTCCGACATATCCAATATCATCTCAAGTTTTGACGCTATCTCAGTCATCTTCTCCTGTATCTCTCTTTCCTCAGGAACCCTGTCTTCATGCCCCTTTCTCCAGGATACTGTGAGTATACCCAAGTCCTCTCCCTTGGATGTCTTCATGGCTCTCATACCCAAGGCTATACAATCATGCTCTCTCAGTATCCTTGTATAACCAGAATCTACTTTGTCTACTTCCTCCATACTTGGGAACCATTCATATTTGTTCTTCAGCATATACCCTATGATGGGGAAAATGTTGGTGGGAATACATTGGTAATCCTGGTAGTTGAAGGAGACTCCTTCTGTATAATTTACTGAAGGGAAGCTCTCATCATAAAACCTTTTGTGATAGCCCCCTATGTACTTCTCAGTATTGTGCATCAACTCTACAGTCACTACATCACAGTGTAGTGCTTCTCTAAGATTATCTGTAAGCTCATTGGCTTCATCCTCAATTTTTGTTGTCTGGGCATAGCACCTTTTGTCCTTCTGTTTTTCCTGTTGCTTTTGCTGCTGCATGGCACTCATCACAGCTCCCACCATTCTTCTCTGTGCATACGTTGAATATACAATCATGGCAAGCCCTATGACTACTCCTATGGTAATGGGGTTGGGTTGCATGGCTATACCTATCAACCAGTCATAGAGGTCATCCCTTAAAAACAACTTGCCAAGGAACAGGGCAACAATAATACAAAGAAGGATTCTAAAGAAGATAAGGACTGAGTGGTCTTTTACCTCATTCAGTTTACTGAACCCTCCTATAAACTCCGTGATAGCCTGTATCACGCCAGAGATTTTTTCTAACATTTCTATAGTCTTTACTTATTATACATACCTAATTTTAGGTAACATAATGTCCTATGTGATACTTGTTGCATTCCCTACAGAGATAGGCTCTCATACCTATTATTCTATGCTTGGTCATATACCTTATGGCCTCCTCCTCAGTCTCATAGCTTTTCTTACTACTGCCTCTTGAGTTATAGTGCTGCCTGGATCTTGACCTTTCTAATGGAATCTTGCTGTTCATCATATTGTCCTTATGTTATCCTCTGCAAAGGTAAGTATAATTGACAGGAGTGGAAGAGAGTTAAGGGAAATGCTAAGGTGAGTTAGGTGTTTTCCTATACAAAAATAGGAAAGGAACTTTTACAGTCCCTTCCCTATTCCATTAACGACAGTTCTTTAATGTGTCTATCCAACTTTCAATATCCTTTTCAGAAGTACCTATGTTGTCAACATTCATGTCCTTACCTCTCAAGAATACCTCAAGTTCAGAGAACTTCTTGGGGGCATCCTTCCACTTGGTCTTTGCTATATTTAGAATCCTGAAAGAATATTTGCTATTCCTCATCAGCTCAGTGAATGACTGAGTAGACTTTCTGATATTTCCTGCCAAATTGGAATGCTTGACATCTCTTTGCTTTATCTCAGGATTTTCAGGAATCTTCTTAGAATGGCTGTCATTTTCCTTAGTAGGAGATTCTGTGTTGTCCACTTCAGCAGGTTGGTTTTCCCCTTGCTGTACTGTCTCTCCAGTATTGGGATCTATAGTAAGATTCTCACCCGTTAAATCTATTTCCTGACCTTTATCCATTTTGATATTCTTCTCAGCTTCCTTGACAGCTTTTGATGCTTCTTCCTCTTTGGCAGTTTCAGACATCTTCTTGTTGAACTCCTCAATAATCTTCTTGGCTTGTTCTTCCGGAACTTCCCTTACTTCTTGGTTGTTCCTGTTATGCTTGACCACTTCAGGATGTTCCCCCTCCTTCAATATGTAGTAGTTCCACACCCCTTCACTCTTTGCAGGAATAAAGTTCCCATCAAGAAGCCTCTTGTTGTAGTCCAGCTGTTTGATGATATTAGGGTCAGTGACAGCCTTGCCTCCAAGATAATAGGTTCCACCGGCTTCCCTATACCACTGGTGACCATAAGGCAACTGAGTCCTTCCAGTATTCCTGTAATCAGTATCACTGGTGTTGGGAATATTGCCTTGAGGATTGTTAGGAACTACCATCTTGCCTTCTTTATCTACAGGATATATATCATAGTAACTGCCAGCAGTACCAAACATTGCAAGGTCTGTTGTCAGTGCTCCTGCCTCCTCATACTTCTTGATAAGGTCTGTATGCTTCAAGACATTACCTGTGATGTTGACTATTGGATTCATCTCCCAGAAAGTCTCAAGGAATTTGTTCCTGTCAAAGTTGGCATCCAAAGTAAACTCAATATCCTTGCCATTGACTACCAAGGTAATGGCATCTCTTGTCATTCTTGGTATAATGGCATTTTCATTGGGGTCTAAGTAGAAAATATTACAAAGACCAAGAGCAGCCTCATATCTTCCATTAACACCTTCTTCAAGGGAAACTACTTTATTCAGCAAATCATTGACTTCCTGCTTCAATGCTCCATCCTTCATCTCCTGGTATTTCAATACCTTCATATATGCAGGCATCAGGTTCCCATTGCTGGCAGGAATCAGTGCAAACACCCTGCCTTGGTTCAATGCAGGATTCCTTGGAACCATAGGTATGCCGTCAGGTTTTCCTATTATCATGAACTGGGTCTTTTCCTGTATTCCCCATACCACCTCATCCAAGGTATAGCCATAGGGATTCCTTTCTTTGTCAGCAAGAATCTCACTTATAGTCCTGTGCTGTGGAGTTTCATCCTGTTGCATTTGTCTTACCCTCCAGCCTGGAATTAAAGAATAGGGTACTATCTCTGTGGTAAAGGTGTCATTAACATAGAACCTTTCACCTGGATGTTGCTTGAAATATTCCTTCATTCCCTGTTTCATAAGTCCAAGGTCTGATTTACTGTTGCTCCAGACTGCATCAAACCAAGCCTTCTTAGTAGTATTATATTTGCTGCCGTATCCCATTACACCTACCACAAGATACTTCTTGCCATGACTCTCTATCACACCACCATTATTAGGGTCATGGATGGAGGTAATGTTCTTGTTGATACTGTTGTCATAGTCCATCACCAGCAAGCAGTGAGTTCTCATGTGATCATCATGGGTAGCATTGTTCTGCATATTTGTAGCCATGAACTTTATCTTTGCATGAGGATTGCTCTTGAGGATAGCTGCTACCTCCCTGTCAATGATATTCTGTAACTTGATACCTGCTGCTTCCATCCATGAAAAGTAAGTATTCATGCTGTCATTTGGCTCACCCCCTACCCTTCTTTTCAGAATACCGTCATCCTTCAAAGTTGCTTGTTCATATTCATACATAGGGTTACCACTCAGCACATTATCCTTAAACTCACTGCTCTTCTGGGCATTACTGTTTATGACATCAACATCCTCTGAGAAAGTATTGGAAGCAGCCATCTCTTTACCTTCAGAAGTATTCTCCTTTATCTGCTCATCAATATTCTCAGACCTAATGACAATATTGTCTCCATCAAGGGTAACATTTCCCCTACTTTCAATATCCTTTGATAAAGATGATTCTAGGGTATTATCTTTTGAAGGTACATC
>CAVBMG010000180.1:0-4932 GCA_963596435.1 Agathobacter sp. | reverse complement strand
GTTTGATACTGGCAGTGTGTCTGCTGGAGTGCTTGGCAATGCTCAGACAGAATATTCCTGGGCTGCACACCAGCTACAGACAGAGATGACTGTACCTTCCATGGCAGAGATGGAAAGTATGACAAGATTCTTGAACACAATGCTGAAACCTGTGACCTCCTTTGACACACACTTCAAGGACATGGGCAATAGGGAATATAGAAGAAGATATTGATTATGGCAAAGAATTATATACAATGGAAGACAAAGGGGATGAACAGGGATACCTCTGTCTCTGCCTTTAATCCAGAGTTCTCCTTTGAGAACAGGAACATTAGACTCTCTACCAATGAAGGTAATACCTTCATGTCATGGGTAAATGAAAAGGGAACCAAGCAGATGCTGATGAGTATAGACCCTACTCCTTATGACCCTGGGAAGAATACAGCATACAGCAACATTGAAGGAACTGTAATAGGAACAGCAGTGCTGAACAACCAGCTTGTACTGTTTTCCCACGGCTCTTCCAAGGACTATATCTATGCCCTTACACCTGCAAAGGGAAAGAATTGGGACTTGGATGGAAGGCTTCTGTTCTCTGGCAACTTGAATTTTGATACTGAGCATCCCATTGAGACTTTAGTGTCCTATGAATCGGAGATTATACAGAAAGTTTACTGGACTGATGGCAAGAACCAGCCAAGGGTTATCAATATTGCTCCCTTTGTGGATTCAAAGACCAAGGACTATTCTGCCAATACTTTTAATTTTGTTCAGGAATTGGGATTGGAGGAAACAATAAGTGTCACCAAGATATTTGGTTCAGGAGAATTTCCTGCTGGAGTAATACAGTATGCCTTTACCTACTATAACAAATATGGACAGGAAAGCTGTATCTTCAATGTTACCAAACCTTATTGTATTGCACATTTGGACAGAGGAGGCAAACCTGGTGAGAAAATAGCTAATTCCTTTAAAATAAACATATCCAGTGTTGACTTATCCTTTGACTATCTGAGAATATATTCTATTCTAAGAACATCCAAGGATGCTGTGCCATTGGTAAAAAGAGTACAGGATATAGAACTTGCTTCCCTTGAGGTAAATGCTATTACCTACACAGACAGTGGTTATGGGGGGGATACTGTAGATCCTACAGAGCTTCTTTATAAAGGAGGGGAAGAGGTTATAGTACAGACCCTGGAACAAAAGGATGGTACCCTTTTCCTTGGTAATATACAGACACTTAAAACTGGACTTTCAAGTAGTTTAAAAGCATCTCTGAAATCTAATATAAATATTGGGATTGATTGGAGGGTCCATCATAATACTCCTATCTCAATAGCCTCTATTTCCTATACCAACTACATTGATTATAGTGGGTTCAAAAATAGGGAATACTATAGGATAGGTATTCAATTCCAACATAAAACCGGTAAATGGTCTGAGCCTGTATGGTTACAGGATTATAAGATTAACAAAGCCCCTTATTACAGTAATTATGCTCTTTACTCAGTACAGATTAAAGCCTCTACATATAATACTACAATACTTAGTTCCCTCCTCAATGCAGGGTACAAGAGGGCAAGACTTATGATGGCACAGCCTTCCCAAGCAGACAGAACCATTGTCTGTCAAGGTATTGCCAATCCCACTTTGGCTTCTTTTAGAAATAGGTATGTCATGGGAAGCAATGGCACTCATGACTCTTCCAAAGAAGGCCCACTTTATGCCCAATCATCATGGTTCTTCAGACCTAAAGCAAAAGATATTGCCTTTGGAGGGCAAGACAGTACTGCATCTGATGGGGGAGGGTATATCCCTTCTTCAGGTAATTTGGTAACTACCATTACCTTGGATAATCCTAATTATTCCGGACAGAGTTCTATGGAATTAGGTACAAACCTTAGCAGCGAAGATACTTTTTTTATAGACCAGAATATTATCACTATACATTCTCCGGAAATAGAATTTGATGAGTCCTTGTATTCTATGGATTTTTCAGCTGTTAGTATGAGAAAGGTAGGAGAAGTCATTTTCTCCAATACCTTTGGAGATATAGACATACAAACCAGTACTCCTACCATTGGCTCTGCCCAGGGATTCTTTCACAAGAGCATACAAACAGAGGGCAATGCTGCCTTGGTATCAGGACTCTTTTATGAAGATTATATAGTGGATGATAATGGAGATGATGGTAAGACACCTGAGAAATACAATCAGATGCACGTTCCTGTAAAATGGCCAGTATCATTATGGCAACGTAATGGTTCTCTCAACAATGATGTGGAAAGAACAGCAAGAAGTGCCAGGCTGCTCAAGAAGAAAGTAAGTAACTATCATTTTGGAATGACAGGGGTAGATAAGTTCATTGGGGCAAGTTCCTCAGATCTTACAATCAATGGTATGGCTTTGTTTCAGAGTGATGAACTTTCTATTGTCAAGGTAAACGGTCATACTTATATGGGCAATATTGACACTATGGTAGCACCTGTAACTCCGGAATACAAATACTTTGCAGGAGACCCTTGGAGAACCAAGACAGACAGTGGTCAGCCATCTTTCCTTACCAAATGCTATTATAGACTTAGTTTGGAGAAACCTGGAGATACTACCACTACAGCTGGTATTTACAAGTTTTCTTCCGGTACATGGAGTACCGTAAAGACTGATGATATAGGAGACAGGCTTTCAGACCTTTGTGAAACCTTGGAGCCATTGAGGATTAAATACAAGTCTACTCCTCATCTTGTTGCAAATATAGACAGTGGCAGTTCTTTTTTCAATACCAGCGATGCAGCACTTCCTCTTGTAGAGGTAACAAAAACTTATGACAGTAATACATTTTTTGGAGGACAGACAGATGATGCTTTGAAGGCAAACATCTGGATTCCAATTAGTGATCCTAAGATAATCGGATCACAGGGACTGGAGGTGCTAAGCAATAGAGGTGATACCTATTGCCAGCTATTTGAATGTCTAAAGACTTATGCCTTTACTGAGGATGATATAAACCAGGTAGTGGATATAGCTTCCTTTGCCTGTGAGAGTCATGTCAATATGGATGGAAGGTGTGACAGGAACAGAGGGCAGGTGAGTAATCTCAATATGTCTCCTACCAACTTCAATCTCATCAATCCTGTATACAGTCAGTTGGACAACTTCTTCAATTATAAGATACTGGATGATTCTTACTATGACAACCATGAGTTCACCAACCAGATAACATGGACAAAGACCAAGGAGAGTGGGGCAGATACTGACCTTTGGACAAACATTACCCTTGCAAGTACACTTGAGCTTGATGGTGACAAGGGAAAGCTCAATAAACTTACAAGGTTCAACAACCAGCTCCTTGCCTTTCAGGACAATGGTATCTCACAAATACTCTACAATGAGAATACACAAGTAACATCTACTGAAGGTGTACCCATTGAGATAGCCAACTCTGGTAAGGTACAAGGTAAGAGATACTTTACAGAAACTATTGGATGTTCCAATAAGTGGTCAATGGTACAAGCACCTGGAGGAATCTACTTTATGGACAGTATTAACAAAAGTATCTATGGCTTCAACGGACAGCTTACCAACATTTCTGCCACTCTGGGCTTTGATTCATGGGCAAAGCAAAACATACTTTCCCAAGATGATATTTGGAATCCTGCGGGCTTTAACAGTTTTGTTGCCTACTATGACAAGCTAAACCAGGAAGTGCTGTTCATCAATAGCAGTACAGCCCTTGCCTTCTCAGAGAAGCTAAAGGCATTTACTTCCTTCTATGACTATGGCAAGTCTCCCTATTTCAGCAATCTGGGTGACATGGGCATTTGGGTAAAGGATGGCAAGCTATGGAGGCACCAGGCAGGTAATTACTGTAACTTCTTTGGTGAGAACAAACCTTATTCCATGACTCTCATAGGTAATCAAAACCCCTTGATGGACAAGATATTCACCAACCTTGAACTGAGGGCTTGTGTAGAGGGAGAGGGTACTTATGACAATACCAAGGACAAATTCACTCCAACCCTTCCCTTTGATACTCTTGAGGTATGGGATGAATACCAACATGGAAAGCTCACCCTTACCAACAGGAACAGTAAGGAGAGAGTTCCTCATGGTGGTGACAAGAGTTTTCTTGCAAGGAAATTCAGGATGTGGAGATGTGATATGCCAAGGGATAATGCCCCTATTGATGAAGCTACAGAAAAGGCACTTGGTATTAAGAGATTCAAGGCAAGACCTCTTGACAGGATAAGGAATCCATGGGCATACATCAAACTAACCAAGAATGCAGCTGCAAGTGGCAGCTTCCTCAGTAAAACAGAGATACATGATTTAATGGTGGAATACTTTACATAAAGAATGATAGGTAAGGGAATCTTAATGATTTTCTTACCTATTTCTATGTTGGTATTAAGGGATTTCCTTATGTAAACCTTAATCCTTATCTTTGCAGTAAAAGTCATTCAAATGAAGAAAAGAGATAAATTATATAAGGTAAACAGATGGAACCAACCATTGTTTGCACAAGGGGTTGATAGGGAACACCAGAACATATTTGACGGTATGTCCTCAAGCTCCCTGGATACTGATGACTCATTAGGTCAGAAGGGAATACTCAGCAATTCTGGAAACTCCGGATTTAAAAGATTTTGGAATTCAGAAGGTACACAGGCTGGTGTAACAGCAGGACTTGCAGTTCTTGACAATATCAAGATAGGCAATACAAGGAGGGGTCTTTGGGATACTGCTGACCCCCTGTATCACCTTTCAGGGGGCAGGGAATCTGCTGTAGGTAATGGTCTTAGTGATGCCGGTATTGAAACTTTCAAGGCAGGTGCCCAGAGTGGTAACCCCTGGACAATGCTTGCAGGAGGTGCAATGAAAGGTGTAGGCAGCCTTGTTAATGCTGCATGGGGTATCAAGACTGATAAAGAAAGGTTACAGGCACTT
>CAVBMG010000179.1:0-5068 GCA_963596435.1 Agathobacter sp. | reverse complement strand
AAATGGTCTATATCTATTCTTCAGATTCACTATTCTCAATATCCTTAAGCGTAACCCCATCTGAATTTCTCCAGCTTGTCAAACCATTGGCACTTTTTCCAATAACAAACATCGCCGCCCCAGATGGACTCGAAAACAGTACATCTTCCTGTAAAATACCATCCATGATATTTGCCTTGCTGCGCTGCAGCTTTATTCCTGGCGAAATAGTATCATCATCCTCTGGAGCTATATGACTTCCAGCGATTACAACAAATCCTTCTGAAGTACGCATACCATCAGCTTCAATTTTCCCTACCCCCTTCACGCTTCGCTCCAAATGCAGCTTAATTTCTTCAGCATCAGCATCAAAACTAACATTTTCATCCACATTAACAGGCTTATTGATTGGTTCCAATACTTTATATCCCAAGGCACTTATCAAAGTTTTCACATTGTCTATAAACTCTTCCATGACAGCAACCTGTGATTCCTTCATTACCGTATTTCGATACGTATTCTTTGTAAGAACAACATAGCGCCTGCACTGTCTGGCAATCTCTACAAAACGATTCTCAAGATATCGAATCAGTGCTTTGTTCAGATCCCGTCCTATAAACACTACTGCAGTAGTCCAATAATACTTTTCCTTCTCAGTCTGGTAGTCTCTAAGGTGCTGCAACAATCTTTCCTTTACATTTTCTGCTTCTCCTATGTAAACCGAATCAGTTCCATCATCTTCCTTACAAAACAGAAAATAAACCCCTGCCTGTGTAATATCATCACGTTTGCAGGACGAGAGTTCTATCCTTGGAATCTTAATTGCTTTTCCATTCCAGTTAGAAAGCTCCGCCGTTATTAAACTATCCGCTGTTCCATTCACTAAAAACAGCTCAATCGATTTTCCATATTCCATCTCTATCCTCCCTCGCTAATATCCGACTATAAAAAACCAGCGTAAGCGTTATCAGTTACTTAACTACAAATTTATAAACCAGATAATGTCCTCATTACCAGATCCACATCCTTATTTTCCAGTTCCTGGATAATATGCAGGTATGTCTTCTGCGTGGTTGTCATACTGGCATGGCCCAGGCGTCTCGCTACACTCGCAATAGAGACTCCGGCAAATAGTAATAACGATGCGTGGGTATGTCGGAGTCCATGAATGGAAATCACCGATATTTCGCAAGCCTTGCAATGTCTGGCAAGTACATCATTTACTGTGGAATTATAAATCTTGTCCTCTCCAACAAATATCGGCTTGTCCTCTGGTAATGTCTTAACCAATTCTGAGAATTTCACAACAATCTGCCAATCTATCTGGATCTTTCTCACAGATGACTTGTTCTTTGTTGGAAGGAATCCTCCTTCGCCCTTGTAGTCCCATGTTTTGCTTACAGACAAGGTCTGTCTTGCAAAATCAAAGTCAGCCGGTGTAATAGCAAGAGCTTCCGAAAATCTCATTCCGGTTTTCGCTACCAGTAAAATAAACCAGTCCCAGTTCGGTTCTTCCTTTATATCCAGATGCGCTATTAGTGTGTGGAGCTCAAACTGATTCAGATACTTGATTTTCTTTACCTTCGGTGTCTTTCCTTTGATAATGGCTTTTCTTGTGGGATCTCTTTCTATCAATCCTTCATCTACAGCATCCAGAATTGCTCCTTTTAACTGATGGTGAAAATCAAGCGTCGTCTGTCTCTCGTGTTCCTTGGCATAATCATTCAAAAGCTGTTGATATGCTGTCCTCGTAAGATCTGACACTTTCAATTCCGGGATCAGTTTTTCTACCCACTTTTGTGTCATTTGATATTTTGCCAGAGTTGCATCTCGTATCGCATCCTTTTTGTATACGTCAATCCATTGTTTATAATAATCGCAGAACAGGTCTGCACTGTTCCTATCATTCGGCATAAGCTACCTCCTTTTATTGTGCTGCTTACGCTGATAGGAACAGTATAGACTTTTTAATGATTGGTCAAAGGTGCTATTTCTTCATCCAGAGTTTTCTTTAATTCTGCCAGCAATTTTGTATAATACTTGAACTTAGGAATCGCTTTCTCCTGCGCCGCCTTATAACTGGAGAAGTCTGCTGTTATCTTGATCGCATTTTCATTCGGGATTTCACCATTACGGTAATGAGTAGCCGCATACATGACATCATCTTTAGATACATACCACTCAATACAGAAATCTGTTACCACTTTCTCGATACAATCGTGCTTCATATTTTCGACAATGTTAAGAATCGACTGTCCCTTGTATTTATCCTCATCCTGCTCGATCTCACTTACCAATTTAGTCATAATCTCTGCAACTTTTGGATTATCCTTCCGAAGGTCTTCTATATACTGTCTGACTTCTTCAAGCTGCTTCTGACGCTGCTCCGGAGTGACTTCCGTATCATCATTAGGCGTTACAATATTCTGAATCAGATTGATGATATACTCATAGTCAATCTTCGTATGGGAATATGCCATGAGTTCATAATCCAAATCAACTACTGGCAGATCCGGTTCGATAGGATCGTCCGGATCAGGCTTTATCTCTTCTTTTACATTCAGATAATGTCCGGCATAATCTTCATATTCCTCTTCTGTGATTCCATAGCCTTCCAGCATACTGTCATCATATTGTGAAAATGATTTGAGCTGCGCAAAGAGCTTGTCAAAGTTCTGGAACATCTTTGCAAATACCTGCTTTTCCTTCTTTGACATAGCCGGTATCTCTGCCGGTGTCTCTGCAGATGCCCTAAGTACATTTAATGACTTTCTAAAAGCGGGTTCAATCTCTTCCCATTCTGCCAGAAGTGCCACTTCTGTACTTCCTGCGGAGTAGAGCTTTACTGCATTGTCTACGCTTTCCTTGAAAAGCTTCGGTGCCTGGAAGGTTACAATCTGGCCATAGGCTTTATTCTTATCATAAATCCGATTGGTTCTTGAAAATGCCTGAATCAAATCGTGTGGTCCCATCGGCTGTCTGTCAATAAAAATAGTGGACATGCACGGTGCATCAAAGCCGGTCAGAAGACGATCTACCACAATTACCAGATCTAACTGCTCATTTCTGCTCTTAAATTTTGCATCTTTCCTGGCCAGGCGCTTATTCAGGTTGCCATTGTAGCCCTGTATCTGAGACAACTCATATTTTGTTCCAAACATTCCATTATAATCATCCAGAGATTCCTGCATTTTCTGCTGATTCACATGGGACCCCTCTTCATTTTCTGTCACAGAATAGGTAATGGCAAATTTAGGAAAGTCCGGCAACACCTGCTTGATTTTCTCATCAATTGTAAGGGATGTCTCTCCATTTTTTACTCTCTTAAGGAGATCATAATATTTTTGTGCCATCTGAATAGAGCTGGTCGTAAAAAGGCCTTCATAAGTCTTTCCTTTTCCATTCTGGAATCCCAGCTTGTTGTAGGACTTATTCAAAATGACATCCAGGACGCTTAACATATGTGTTTCATTGTCATACGCATCTGCATCCGTTTCATCTGATATATTCTTTGGTCCATTATGCTCCACCTGAAAACCTAATACCGCATTGTCATGAATGGCATTCTGAATGGTATATCTATGCAGACGTTTACCATATAATTCTTCTGTGGTTCGAGGCAAATCTCCCATCTGTGGATAAGGATTCTCTGCAAATCTTGGAGTTCCAGTAAATCCATACCAGAGAGACTTTCCAAAAAATCGTTCCAATTCCCTCTTGGTTGCCGGGGTAACGGCTCTATGGCATTCATCTACCACAAATGCAATACGCAGATTCTTGATCTTCTGATATTCGTTCGTTCCCTCTTCCAATCTCTTGGTAATGAGTCTCTGCATCTTCTGGATTGTGGTAACAATCACCTGTCTGTCATCTGATTTTAATTTTTTCTTCAGGTCAAAAATATTATCCGTCTCATCTACATCGATCAAATCATTATTTGCATATGCCTGGAATGCCATTGTAGTCTGCGTATCCAGATCCTTACGGTCAATCAGGAAGATTGCCTTATCAATGGAGGGAATATCCATCAAGAGATTCCTGGTTGCTTTGTAAGATGTCAGAGTCTTGCCGGAACCTGTCGTATGCCATACAAAACCAGATTTTCCTGTCTTGGAGGCTTCTCTTATGGCTTCGATAGCATGAATCTGATACGGTCTTAATAGAATCAGACGCTTTGCATCCTCATCCAGTACAGTATATCTTGCAATCATCTCATGTGCTTCTGGAATACGCAGAACACTCTTTGCGAAATCAATATAATCTGTGACCGGATTATTCTCTTTATCTAGCCAGCCACTGATGAATTTGGGATTCAGTTCTGTATCAGAAGCAGCACTGAAATATTTAGTATCAACTCCATTGCTGATCACAAACATCTGAACTGCAGAGAAAATTCCAGTAAACTTTCCCTCTCCAATATATTTCTTAATCTGCCAGAAACCATCCATGTAGGGATGCTGCTTATTTTTAAGCTCAATATGAATCATAGGCAGACCATTGATCATAAGGGTTACGTCAAATCTTCTGTCTTGGGCTTTTACCTGTTCATCCTCATCCGTCAGCGCCCTATACTGATTGATTACTTCGTAGACACTGCTGCCGCCTGCAATATGCTCATGATTCATTACAACCAGATGCAGTTTCTCTGTATCCCTCTGCACATGAACCATAACCTTGCCATTTTCACCTACCAGCCATTCTCCGGCTTTATAGAAAGAAGAAAACTGCAACTGATTTTTCACCTGGTCAAACTCCGCATCAGACAGACTTTCACCGTTCAACCTATCTTTATTATTCTGTTCCAGTATATAACGGAAATTATTCCAGAGATCTTCCTCTGTTTTCAGATCTGCTCGATATGTCCACTGGGAATCTCCATAAACCAGTTGGTCTATCAGTTTTTGTTCAATAATTGATTCTAACTCTGCCATAGTATTCTCCTTTGCTGATGTAATTATCGTAATTTTGATGTATATCAGTGCTTTTTTAAGGCATTTTTGCTTATGATGGTGAAGAGTGATGAGGTGGTCGAGGTTTGAGAAATATGCTCCAATTTTCTGCTGTTCACATTCTTCAGGAAACGGTATAT
>CAVBMG010000178.1:0-5301 GCA_963596435.1 Agathobacter sp. | reverse complement strand
ACATTGTATGAAAATGACAAAAAAGTGTTGAAAAACAAGGAAAAACCTGCATTTTGATATTGCGGAAATGCAGGTTTTATGTTAAACTATATTTAGTCGTAAATACAACTATTAAAGTGGGGGCTCTATGTATCTGAATTATGTTGTTGATATACCGAATGTAAAGGGGAAAATTACGTTTCGCACCAAGGGCACGGCGTGTTATGTTTACTATGAATATAGTCGTGAGTATGATCCGTCCAAACAGTATACAAATGTAAAGAGAGTAACCATCGGAAAAGTGCTGGCGGATGATCAGACTAAAATGAGACCGAATGAAAACTTCAGAAAGTATTTTCCAGATGTTGAACCTCCTGAAGAGACAACCGCTTCAGATCGAAGCAGTTGTCTGAAGACAGGTGCTTACATGGTTATAGACAAAACAGTAAAGGCTCTGGAAATTGACACAAAGTTACAAGAATCATTCGGGGCAAAAGCTGCCGGATTAATGCTTGACCTTGCCGCATACTCTATCATTACCGAGGGGAATGCAGCACAATATTATCCGGATTATGCCTACAATCATCCGCTTTTTACACCGGATATGAAATGCTATAGTGATTCGTCCATTTCGGATTTTCTGAGATCAATAAAAGAAAATCAGAGACAGAATTTTCTGGATCAATGGAATGCGGATAGAAATAGACGTGAACGTATTTACATATCGTATGATTCAACGAATAAGAATTGCCAGGCTGGTGATATAGATATGTTAGAGTATGGGGCTGCAAAGGTAGATGCAGGACTTCCGATTTTTAATTATGCGGTCGGGTATGATGTGAACAATAGTGAGCCGCTCATGTATGAAAAATATCCCGGAAGTATCAATGATGTATCCCAACTGGAATTTATGATTGACAAGGTGAAAGGGTACGGCTACAAAAATATCGGATTCATTCTGGATCGAGGATATTTCAGCAAAGAAAATCTGCGGTACATGGACAGCAACGGATTTTCCTTTATTATTATGGTAAAAGGGATAAAGGAGTTCATAAGTGACCAGATAAGAAAACAGAAAGGCACCTTTGAAAATGACTGGGGAAACCGGATCGAGGAATTTGAAGTGTACGGAAAAACAGTACACACTTTTGTATATGCCGGTGATACCAAAAAACGTTATGTGCATATTTATTATAGTGCTGCCAAGGCAGTTGGCGAACGTGCACGACTTGAAGAAAAAATCCAGGAAATGCAAAGATTTATGGATAAACATAAAGATAAGGAACAGGAATTCGGATCGGCATTTCATAAATATTTTCATATGCATTACAATAAAGAAAATGGACATTTTGTATATGGGGAGCCAAATCTCCCGGTGATACGGGATGAGTTGGAGCTTTGTGGATATTTTGCCATTATTTCGTCAGAAAAGATGGATGCAAAGGATGCGATAAATCTTTACAAAAGCAGGGATGTATCGGAAAAAGTGTTCCGTGCAGACAAATCTTATCTCGGAAACCACTGCCTGAGGGTGGCGTCAGAGGAATCGGCATCAAATAAGATATTTATTGGTTTTCTTGCTCTGATCATCCGGTGTCGTATATATACAGCACTAAAAAACAAGTCAAAGGAAATGGATAAAAAGCCTAATTATCTTACTGTTCCGGCAGCAATTCGAGAACTTGAAAAGATTGAGATGACACGACAGTTGGATAAAGTATACCGGCTGGATCATGCTGTAACTAAAACGCAGAAAGTAATTTTAAGTGCCTTTGGTATGGACGGTAATCAGGCAAGATACCATGCGGAAGATATCAGTAAAATATTGCAGGGGGCAAAGTGATGGCAAGGAATATAAACAAAGAAACACTCGAACAGAAAATAGAAAAGACTGAGAAGGCAATCAGTCGAAATCGTGAGCAGTATGATCGCCTGACGGCAGAATTGGAGGACCTGCACAAAAAGAAAAAGGCAATACAGAATGAGGAAATTTTAAAGGCTATTTCAGTGAGCACAAAAAGCTATGAAGAGATACTTCGTTTTATCCAAGAATAAACGGATGATGATAACGGGAAGGGTGCGTGACATGGAACAGAAGCAGTCAAAGAGGAATTTTGAAGCTTTGGACAGGAAAATAGAAAAGCTTCAGGAAAAAGTTGCCAAAAAACATAAGGAATACAATACAGTTGCAGATGAGCTTTCTGCATTACTAGACGAGCGATATCCTGAGCGGAGAATTGACAGAATAAAAGAGGCATTGTATGATGCATATAGTGAAAGTGGGCGCTCGTTGGATGAGATCCTGGATCTGATTCAGAATGCTGATGAGTGGATATAATCCAGATTTAGTTGTAAAATCTCTGGAAGTTCACACTAAAACAAATGTAACATGCATCAAATATAACCAAAACGCAACCCAAGCACCCACGTAGGCAAACTACTAGGTGCTATTTTATTACAACCAAAGAAGGGAGAATATAATCATGATTAAAGGTAAACGTCAAATCCTGCGCCTTGGCTAATTGATCTTGTTGTGCCACACTCTAAATGACACGAAAAAACTATTAGTTTTTTAGAGGAGGCTAAAGCGCATGGATCAATTAACTCACACTGTCCGCAGGTCGAACTGGATAAACATTATTCGACAGTGCCAGGACAGACCAGCAGGCACTACGGCAAAGCAGTGGCTTGCTGAAAACGATATTTCTGAAAAATCTTACTATTACTGGCTCCGAAAGATCCGCCGGGAAGTCTGTGAACAGGAGGGGCTCCAGGAAGTCACCAACCCGTCTGCCCTCTCTTTTGTAGAAATCCCAGTAAAAACTGCTCTGGACACAGCACCGGTGCCCGCTGTCCCGGCAGCAATGACTCCGGTTGCAGTGATCAGATCAGGCCGCCTGACGCTGGAATTATCAAACGATATTTCAGAGTCCCTGCTTTGCAGGCTGTTGCAGGAGGTGCTTCATGCTTGAAGATGTTGCCGGTATCCGCAGAGTCGTGATTGCCTGCGGATATGTGGATCTGCGCAAAGGGATCGATGGGCTGTCCATGATCATCGGAGACAGATACCAGCAGAATCCTTTTGAAAAGGGAACTTTATTCCTGTTCTGTGGCAGACGATCCGACCGCATCAAGGGACTTCTATGGATGGGAGACGGTTTTCTTCAGCTCTACAAACGGCTGGAAGCAGGTTCCCTGTCCTGGCCGAGAACCAGCGAAGAGGCTGCAGACCTTACAGAGGAACAGTTCCGTTATCTTATGATGGGGCTGAATCCCCTGAACCCAAAAGTCAGGGAAGTAACACCTCGAAAGCCCACCTGATTTTTGTGCAAAACGTAGATTTTTTATGCCTGTTATCAGGGCAGATTCCTTCCCGGTGTCAATGCCTGCCCGGGCACTTTTGGATGGCCTGTAACGTATTCACAAGCGAATCTGGATGAAATTTTCAGCACCTTGAAAACTTTATACTTCCTCAGTTCTATGACCATCACACCGCCATACAGGCATAGGCAGAATGACGGAATCCGCATGGCTGCCGATTCGCAATTCTTTGTGCTTTCTGGTATAATGAAAACAGTTTAAGGAGCAAGGACGATGACAGACAGACATACACCGGAAGAACTGAATAACTGCAGCAGGGAGGAATTGATCACCATCGTTCTTATGATGCAGGGGCAGCTGGATGCCTTAAATGAGAACATCGAGCGGCTGATCGAACAGGTGCGCATAGCGAACAGCTATCGTTTTGGAAAGCGCACAGAAACACTGAATTCCATAGATGGCCAGTTGTCCTTCTTTGATGAGGCAGAAAGCTGCTGTGATCTGTCTGCCTCGGAGCCTGCTGCGGAAGAAGTGCTTCCTTCCCGCCATAACCGTAAGAAAAAAGGACAACGAGAAATGGATCTGAAAGATTTCCCGGAAGAAGTCCTTCCTCCTTATCATGTATCCACAGAAGAGCTGGATGCGTTTTATGGAGCAGGCAACTGGCGCAGAATGAAGGATGAAACCTACAAAAGACTGCGTCATGAACCGGAATCCTGGACGGTGGAAGTCCATACCGTAGAAGTCTATGTCGGGACTGACGGAGATCATCAGGACGAGTTCTTACGTGGAAAGCGTCCAAAGGATCTTCTACGGGGAAGCATCGTTACTCCATCCCTGCTTGCTTCCATTCTGAATGTAAAGTATGTGAATTCCTCTGCATTGCACAGGGTCGAGCAGGAGTTTCAGCGGAATGGTGTAAATATTTCCAGACAGACCATGTCGAACTGGATCATCCGGTGTGCTGAGAAATATTTTGCACCGCTTGTGGAACGCATGAAGCAGGAGATGCTGTCCCTGCCGGTGACACAGTCGGACGAAACACCAACACAGGTAATCAGTGACAGTGACCGCCCAAACAGTAAATGTTACATGTGGGTACATCGTTCCGGAGAGTTCTATAAGGAACGCCCTGTGGTGATCTACGAATACCAGAAAGGCAGGGATCATGAAAAACCACTGGAGTTTTACAGGAACTACAAAGGAGTTCTGGTCACGGACAGCCTGGAGCAGTATCATCTGCTGGATAAGAAACTGCCTGGAGTGACAAACGCAAACTGTTGGGCACATGCAAGAAGGTCCTTTGCAGATGCCGTAAAGGCAGCGGATAAAAAAGATCCCCAGGCAGTAAAAAAATCCGTGGCATACCAAGCATTACAAAAGATTGCGGAATTCTACCGGATCGATACCGAACTAAAAGAATTTCCTGCACCGGATCGCCTTACGCAGCGGCAGACAAGGATAAAACCGCTGGTTGAGGACTTTTTTGCGTGGGCAAAACAACAGGTTGCGGAGTGCACGGTACCTCCGAAATCCAAGACCGGGCAGGGACTAAATTACGTCATCCATCAGGAAAAATATTTAAAAGTATTTCTGACCGATGGGGATATCCCGATCGATAACTCCGCTTCTGAGCGGGCTATCCGAACTTTCTGTATCGGCAAGAAGAACTGGATGTTTCATAACACAGCAAAGGGAGCTGGAGCCAGCGCTCTTGTTTACAGTATTTCGGAAACAGCAAAGCTGAACAATCTGCGCCCGTACTACTACTTCAGGCATATCCTCACAGAGCTGCCGAAGTATTGTGACGAAAAAGGAAATATAGATCCGGAACAACTGGATCAGCTGATGCCCTGGGCAGAGAAACTCCCCGAGGAATGCCGAAAACCACGCCGCTCATAAAGGTGGCGTTAAATTTAAAGGTAGGCGCAGGATTTGACGTTTACTTTTAGTCAATTCTTTTACGAGGTAATCACTCAGTTCCTGAGATGGTACTTTGGC
>CAVBMG010000177.1:0-5662 GCA_963596435.1 Agathobacter sp. | reverse complement strand
CAGTTTTCAAGGTACAAATATATCTGAAATGCATTTCTGCAATTCATTCAAAAACTTTCATTTTAGACTTGACTTTTAATAGTTAGTCTTTCTATTGTTTATACAACTTATCCACCTCTGCTTCATACACAGCCTCAGTATTGCAATAATAAGCCTCCAGCTTATCACAACAATTTCGGAATATTGTTTCCAGATTAGGGTCAAACTGGGTTCCCATTCCATCCAGAATTATCTGTTTTGCTTCATCATATCCCATAGATTTCTTGTAACATCGCTGGCTTACAAGGGCATCATAGACATCTGCAACAGCCATTATTCTGGCTTCCAGAGGAATCATTGAACCCACACGTCCTTCTGGGTATCCCTTGCCATCCCAGCGTTCATGATGAAATCTGGCTATATTATAGGCTGTATCTACGAAGTGCTGCTCCTCCACTCCATCCAACAGGATATGCACCATTTCACCACTTTTAACAGCATGAGTTTTCATCACTGCATATTCCTCATCAGTAAGACGTCCTGGTTTACAGAGGATTGACGAATCAATCGAAATCTTGCCCAGATCATGCAGCGGTGCAGACCTGACTATATCCTCAGCCAGTGTTGCGTCTATTTTATCAGCCTTATGAGCCATTATTTCATCAACAATTATTGCTATTATGTCGTTGGTTCTCTTGACATGTCCACCTGTAGTATCATCTCTGTTTTCTATGATATTTGCCATGCCAAGCGTGATTTTTCTCTGGATTTCCACTATGTTTTCGGTTTTCTTTTCGATTTCACGGCTTAAGGTTTCATTATAAGAAGTCATGATATCCATAGCCCTCTGCTCTTCTGTAGCATCCCTGATATCAAACACATAGCCCTGTGCCTTGCCATCCTTGCGAAGAGAAAATTCAGCTATCTCACATATGCATATAACGTCACCCACCGTGAATTTTCTGGAGGTCTCACCATCTGTCTTAAACCGCTCTATCATATCAAACAAGGTTGCAGCCTCTTCCGACATCACATCATCCACACGCTGTATCCTCAGAAATGGCAGAAACTCCATAGCCCTTTCATTACAGCTCATAAAACGGCACTTCAAATCCACGGACACATACCCCCTGTTGCTGTAATATTTCTGATGCTGGGAAATAACACTGGAAATATCGTGCATGTGCATACGGTCATAGGAAGTCAGGATGATTATTGAAGCCAGGACATACAGGTATGGCAGCAGACTGAACTCTATACGCTCAAAGGTCTCTACTGCATATATTATAATGAATAAAGCCGCTATAACAGAATAGTTATACAATACCAGCTTTGAATGATTACCTTTTCGGATATATCCCGCTGCTAAAATTCCAAGAATAACAAGCAGGCAGGCAGACAAATAGATAATATGCAGAATCTTTAAGGGTCCAGCTGTTGTCGTTACCACACTTCCCGCTGCTGTATGTGCCACCTCAATTTCCTTATAATACATCTTTGTTCCAAAAGAAATCCATACTGTCATGGCATGCAGAAAGGCAATACCATAACCTGCCACTTTAATCCATGACTTTATATATAATCCCATAGAATGCAGCATTGCAAATATAGTCACCATAAGGAGCACACTGCTGTCCAGACATATTATGCATAGTGCCACTTGCGCCGCCTCTGCGCCTGTAACTCTTGATTTTAACCAATACCCCAGAATAACGATTGGAATCAGAAGTATGATTGTCCAGTCGTAGGTATTTATATTTTCAAAGTTTTTTGCTGCTATAATAATCACCACAAAGGCTGATATTACCAAGCATATTTCAAAACCTATCACTGCCATTTATCCCATAGTCTCCTTTATAAAAAACTCTGCTATTCTCTCTAAAATTACATCCTTTGACTGATTTTTCAACAAATATCCCTGTGGTTTTAAGGCTATAAGGGATTTGACAGTCTCCATATCATCTTTGGATGTAAGAAACATAACAGGTATCTTTGCTGTTGTAGTTTCACTGTGGAGCATCTGCAAAAATTGGGCTCCGTTGCACACTGGCATTTCATAGTCAAGCAATATCAAATCCGGCTTATTGGTTTCTATGAAATGAAAAGCATTTGTGGCAGACGGACACACATTTATATTGTATTCATTTTCCAGCCATTCTGACATAAGCCGCAGAAATACAGGTGAGTCATCCACTACCAGTATATTTTTCCTGTTGCCCTTCACATCAAATTCAGCCACAAGCTGGTCAAGTTTTTCGATAACCTCGTTAATGTTTACAGGTCTTTCACAGCTCATTGCGATAACGTTTGTAACTGTAATGTCATATATTTTCCTGAGAGAATCCTTATCTCCAATCAATATAATTTTACGATTAAATTCTATGCATCTGTCATATAAAAATACTCTGAAGCCTGAATGACTGAGCAGAACTTCTGCATCTGCAACAAAAAACTTCGGCATATCTTCAAGCTCTTCTAGCGACTGCTGGTTTATATCACGTCTCTCTACCTTAAAGCCTTTGTTGCTCAGATTATTCATAAGTGAATGCATTATAAATGACATGTCCTCATTGCCTAAAAATAATAAATCACACTTCTGGTTCATTAGTGTACCCCATTCTCCTTAAGTTTTTCAGATATTTCCACAGCCTTCTCTGCATCCAGATTGGCTACTGCGATTTCAAGTTCGTTTAGTAGTGTCTTCTCTTCCTCTGTCCAGTTATACGTTATAAGCTTTTTGATTATTGAATCAGCATTTTTGATATCATAGACCTTCATACTTGATTCCAGCTGATGCAGCATACCATCAAGGATATCCTTATCCGGTTTTTCCTGGTCACCTTCCTCCTTTGGCAGGCTGTCATTTACCAGCTTCTTCAATTTGAACCATTTATCCATAAAATATGGTGTAAGATCCTTTATCATCTGAATGTTATTATGTATGGCTGCGTCCTCAAGCATGGCTGCAAGACCATATGCCTGAAATGCTCCCATTATATTGGTTGTAGCCTTCATGGCATGAACCTTTATCCTGAAATCTTTTACAGCCTCATGGTTTTTCTCGTCTTCCATAATAGAATCCATATAGGACTGCAGCTCATCTGCATCTGTGTCAGCAACTGCTACAAACTGCTTGAGCACTGACAGATAGTTCTTCAGACCTCCCATATGGGTAACTGCAAATGTAACATCCACACCAGGTATTACCGGCAGGGCTATTTCATCAGTGCTCTTCTGGCTTACTGGTGCCTGACCCTTGCTGAATTTGGACGGATCCAGATATTCCATAATCTTACGTTCCAGTAGTTCTGGCTCGATAGGCTTTGCAAGGAAGTCATCAAATCCCATAGATTCATATTCTTCCTTTGCCCCCTTTATAGCATTGGCTGTAAGAACAATAACCGTTGTCTCTGTATTGAGTCCATCCTTCTGGCTTCTAATCCTGCCGAAGGCTTCTACTCCATCCATCTCCGGCATCATATGATCCATAAATATTATGTCATACTGTCTGCTCTTTGTCTTTTCCAGAGCAGCCATTCCTGAGCTTACTGTATCAATCTGAAGCTGTGTTTCTTTTAAGAGTTCCTCAAATACCATCAGGTTCATCTTGTTATCATCCACAACAAGAACTCTTGCGTCAGGTGCTGTAAACATAGCCTGATATTCCTCACTGCTATCCGGCAGCTCATCAAAATCAATATTTCCTATCGGGGCATCCCCTGCCACACCCTGTTCTATCTCAAAGTAAAATTCGCTTCCCTCGCCATATGTACTCAGTACATGAAGCTCCGAATCCATCAGTTTTAAGATACCTGTAACGAGGTTAAGTCCTATGCCGGTACCCTCCACATTGTGATTTCTCTTCTCATCAAACCTGGTAAATCTCTGGGTAAGCTTTTCCAAATCTTCCTCACGGATTCCGATTCCGGTATCCTTTACCGAAAACAGAAGGTGTACCTTATCCTCATAGGTCTTGCCAAATACTGAGAGTTTCACGCTGCCCTCATCAGTATATTTTGCAGCATTGGTAATCAGGTTTATAATCACCTGCTTAAGGCGTACTGAGTCTCCATACAGCTTCTCTGGCAGGGTCTCCGATATATCATACTTAAATTCAAGCTTGTTGAACTCGGCCCTGCTTTTAACCATGCTAACCACATCCATCAGCAGCTGCTTAACAGAATATTCTTCTGTAACAAGCTCCATCTTGTCAGCCTCCAGCTTTGATATATCAAGTATACCATTGATTATGGATAAGAGCATATTTGATGCGCTGTTTACATTTCTGGCATAGGACTTAATAGCAGACTCATGAGACTCCCTTAAAATCATGGTATTAAGACCAATAACCGTATTGATTGGTGTACGGATTTCATGGGACATATTTGTCAGGAAGGTACTCTTTGCCTTGTTTTCATGTTCTGCTTCCTCTGCTCTGTTTGCCACGGCTTCCACTTCTGCCTTCTCACTGCTGATATTCTGAATGGTAAAAAGCACTTTTTCCAATGGCTCGTTTTCATTCCTGTCCATGGCAAAGAACCGTGTACGGCACCAGCCATAGTTTTTGCTGATATACTCAAAAGCAAGAGTATTCCTTCCCTTAAGCCTCTGCTCCAGAGTACTCAAATCACAGAACTCCATTGCCGGCTCTATAAAGCTGTCAACACTGTCATATTCAAACATGCCCACCAGCTGTTCCATTGCAGATGCCGATGAAGGTCTCAGCTTCTCTGATTTTTCATCTGCCACCATAGGCACCAGTTCGTTTGTCTTAAGATTAATCATATAAATGATTGAATACATATCCGACAGACACAGAATGCCTGATTTTTTTAATTCCATTTCCTTTAGTGCCTGCTTGTATGTCAAATCAGATACCACATAAAGCAGCAGAAGAACAAGCCATACAAGTCCCAGTGCTGCCAGTATATAAATGCTATATCCGTCTGTAATATGCCTGTTAAATGAATATGTGACGCTATAGTTGCTTATATCCGGCTCCACATAATAATAGATAATAAATCCCATAGTCAGAGTGGATTTATTATCTATAGGCAGCTCTCCCTCTTTGGATGATGGATAGTAAATCACATAATCTCCCGCTTCAAGGGGTATAAGCAAATCTCCCTCAAACAAATAATCCAGTTCCACATCCTCAGGTGAACATTTCCTCAAATCAAGTGTCTGTACCTTTTCCCCTGTTGTAACATGCTGGTGGACCTCCACGGTACCGCACCAGAACTGGTTAATCATACAATCTTCTGAGATGTCAATTCTCAGCTTCCAGTCATTTATCTCATATTGTGCATTATTGACTATTGTGCCCTCCATTGTCTGTCCGTTTAGATTTCTTCCCTCTTCATCAAGTTCGAAATCTCTCTTAATCCACTTATTGGCATCGCCCGCACGTCCCCCAATGGACATTGTCACTCCGCCATTATCATCTGTACTGGTCACAACATGTTTCTGTTTATTAAAATTAATAAGATAAGTAAACTCTGCTATAAGGAATACAGCCATAATAACCGGCAGGATAATAAGCAGATTTCTTACCATAGTATTTCTCTTTTTTTCCAAATTTGCATTTCCTCCATACCTTTAAAACCAATAAAGGACTAAAGAACAGTCTTTTTTCCACATAGGCTGTTATAATATTTTTTCAAGTCTGGTAATTGGTTCTATC
>CAVBMG010000176.1:0-5787 GCA_963596435.1 Agathobacter sp. | reverse complement strand
AGTTACAATATTCGAATAATATCGTGAATAATATAGAAATCCTGATTATCATTCTGAAAATCTTATGTTATAATCTTATATGAAATGGTTTATCATGAAATTGCGCTATACCCTAAAAGGAGTTGAGATCAGATGAAACTGATTCGAGGCATAGCAGCTACAGTTATCAGCAGACTGTATCAGTATTTTCAGGAGACTGCGCAGGAGAAATATTTTCAGGCTGCACCGGAGCTGGCTGCTGCGACGGAGATGCTGGATTTAGAAACGCTGGATTTACTGCTGGAGGCCCAAAAGGATACACAGGCACCGTATCACCGCCTGATAGATCTGCTTGGGGGAGAGGCTGGGCAGAACCTCTTGGATTTGTCCATAGCACTGATGCTCTATCCACAGTTTGGTAATCTTTTAAAAAGCTGGAGTGGCAATCTGGTAACACCACAGCTTGCCTTTTATATTGAGAACCAGAGTGATGTGCCCTACAACGAGCTTGAAGGGTTGTTTTCGTGTGCATCTAAGATTTTTTATGCAGAAGGAAATGCTGAGCCTTTTTATGTAGAAGAATTTTTTGCAGACAACAGGCTGCTTGGCTATTTAAATGGAGATAAAAGGATTGACCAGCGGCTCTTGCGTGCGGCACAGCTGTTCCTATGGGAAGAGCATACAGGCAAGGTAGAACTGCCGCTTATGATTCACAATGAACAATGCGTGGAGCTGACAGGAATGCTTTCTAATCCAACGGTTGATATCTGGCTGCAGGGAGAGCCTGGTTGTGGGAAAAAATATCTGCTCAGGCATGCGTGTGTGGAGCGTAAGATGAATCTTTTGTTTGCAGATGCCTCGGTCATCTTTCGTGATACAAAGCAGACTGCACAGTTAATCTGGCTGTTACGCAGAGAAGCACTTCTGAATGCATGTGATGTGTGTCTGTATGGGATTACCGGTGAGCTGCTGAAGAAATCGGACTTGTCGGTACAGGAGTTCCTCTATCAGGCGGCAGAGCCGTTTTGGAAGGAAGGAATCCGATTGATCTTCTGCACCTCGAAGGATACGGAGCTGATTCCGTATATGGATCGTCCGTTGCGGCTTTTAGGGCTTGCAGATGCTTCAAGGGAGGAACGTGTTCTTTTATGGCAGCAGTATCTGGCGCAATATGGGCTTGCCTTGGATGCCGTGCTGCTTGGCTGCAAATATAAGCTGACACCGGCAGAGATACAAAAGGCAGTGCTGCAATTGAAGGCAGAGGCGGATGCCGGGCATGAACTGAGTGACATGCTGGTGCAGGAGAAGCTTCTTCGGATTCTGCCGCCGATTCTCTCCAAGGGAACCATCGAACCGCATCATGCAAACTGCACCATGGATTCACTTATATTGCCGCAACAGGCAAAGGACACGCTCTGGCAGATATGCGATCATGTCCGCTATGCGCATCAGGTGTTTGATGAGTGGAATATGGAGAGCCGGTTTGCATATGGTAAGGCAGTCTCGGTGCTGCTGTGCGGAGCACCCGGTACTGGTAAGACAATGACAGCGCGTGTGCTTTCTGATGAACTGGGACTGCCGCTGTATCATGTGAATCTTTCACAGCTTGTGGATAAATATATCGGTGAGACAGAAAAGCATTTGGAAGAGATATTCTCCAATGCACAGAAGAATAATCTGATTTTATTTTTTGATGAGGCGGATTCTGTGTTTTCCAAGCGTTCCCAGGTGTCGGATGCAAAGGACAAGTATGCCAATACTGAGGTTTCCTTTATACTACAGCGCTTAGAGGCATATGATGGGATTGTAATCCTGGCGACAAACTATCTAAATAACATTGATACTGCATTTCTGCGGCGCATGCAGTATACAATCAACTTTTATCTGCCGGGACAGGAAGAACGCCGTATGATGTGGGAGAACATGATTCCGGCAGAATGCCCGGTTGGTGCGATTGATTTTGACTATCTGGCAAGTCAGTTTGAATTAAGTGGCAGCAACATTAAGAGTGCTGTACTGACTGCGGCATTTGCGGCAGCGGGTGCAGGAGAGGCACTTGGAATGAAACATCTGGTTGCCGGAATCAAAAATGAATTTGTAAAAAAAGGAAAGCCGATTTTTGCTTCCGATTTTGGGGTATATGGCTATCTTTTGCAATAATACGTGATTACCGGGAGGCGGCATATGGCTTTTGAACAACAGATTTTAGAGCGTATAGAGACACTATTACATGGAAACGGCATCACAGATATCAGACGAAGCATGCGCCTTATCAGTGCATGGGTCAATGACCTTGTAGAGGGACAGGATTATACAGTACCACTTTTTATCAGCTTTCTGCCGTATGAAGGAGAGACGAGGGGCGAATGGCAGCTACAGATATTATTTACACTCAGTAAGAACATATCAGCAGGGCATTTTGAGCTCCTTACAAAGAAACTGGAGAAATTAAATAATCTGGCGGATATTGGCAGTCTGCTGTTGCTGCCGGAAGGTGAAATTGTATATGCTGCCAGGCTGCTTCTGCCAGAGGATGATCCGGAGGCTGCTATATGCAGCATAAGTGAGACGCTTCAGCTCATGCTTCTTTTCCTGATGGATTATTATATATATATTCTTGCATTGTCGGCGGCTCCGGGGCAGTTGGAACTTGCACGGTATCAGCAGCAGTGGGGGTGTACCGAAGATGATACATGGCAGCCGTTGGCGATTCCTGAAGCCTTACAGACACAGTTCAGGGAATATTTGTCAGAGGAGTGTGAGCGTGTAGAGACTGCTGAATATGGAATTACTTTTCTGGCTGCACATATTGCAGGGGAAGATGACTGGAAGGCAGCCGGTGTATTGCGTTTCCAGATGAATCAACTGCCAGGGGAAATGTGCATACAACGGATGCAGCTAGAGCTTCTGGTGTTGGATGATATACCCGAAGAACATCTGGCGGAGTGCAGGGGGCGCATGCAGGAGTTATCGAGACAGACTGCTTTTGGCTATCTGGCAGTTAATGAGAAACGACAGATCCTTTATTGTTATTCCTGCCTGGTATCCGTCAATCAGCATGAACGGACTCGTCAGATTTTTGAGGCAGTTATATATGAAATGGTTCTTTTTCTGGATTACTTTTATCCATATCTGCTCACAAGTGCATTGAACCCGGAAAGAATGACCCTGGGTGACTATATTACCAGACTGACAGAACTTGCAGGGACGCAGCAGGATAAGCAAATCAGTGACGAAGGGCAGCGGCTGTAATAGATAGGAGGAATATATGGGGAATGTCTTATCGAATGAACAGGATTTACAGGCACATTATTATACCGGCAAGGGTGAAAAAGCCAAACATGGTTCACGAATCATGCAGAAAATGGATGAGTATTCATCGGATGATGAGGTGCGCAGTTTCCAGGAAGCGGTCGTTAAGAGCAGGCAAAAGGAGTATCAGGATAAAATTGACGCCATAGGCATAGAAAAAGAGACACTGGATACACAATATAAAGCTTTGAGAGACTCTATTTCTGATGCGGATCTGGTAAAAAATAAGGATAACCTTCTAATGCAGTATGAGCTGATGCTTGGTGAGGGGAAGAAATGGCAGACCAGAATGCAGGAGGCTGCGGACAAGGTATACGAACGGGAAAACGAATGGAAGAGGGCGCTGCAGGCAAGAAATAACCAGACGGATAAGGAGGCAGACGAAACAATAGAGAAGGAGCAGGAAGAGCTTGAAAGGCTTAGGGCAAAGGTTGCTGAACATAGTGGGCAGGTGGAATATTATGGACTCCACCACATGGCAATGGACGATGCCGCAGGAATATTCGCCAAAACGAAAAGAATGTATTATGCCAAAAGAGCAGCTTCCCATTCCTCAGATATGCAGAAATATGCATTGAAGTACGCAGAGCAGAAAGAGAAGATTGACAATCTGCTGGCGCAGAAGGAACAGGTGAAGAGTACCCTGGAAGCATATCAGCAGGCAGTTTACGAGCAGCAGGATATGCAGGAGTGCTATGAGACTTATAATCGTGCCTTTGATGAGTTCTGTATACAAAATGCCAAAGCCTTTGCTGTGAATGCAGGTGCGAAGACGGAAGAAGAACGTGCGCAGGCAAGGAAAAACCAAAAGTATCTGGAAGCGTATGACAGGAAGATACAATCAGATGCCAAGCAGGCACAGATTGATGAAAATATGCAGCAAAAAGATGAAGTGGCAGCAAAGGTAAAGCGCGCTGATGTGCTGGATATGTCGAAAACAGGCTATAAGGATACAGTACGTGCGATTGCACTGGACGGTGAGATGTACTATGACCGCAGGCAGCTTGTGGATACAGATGAAGAAGCAGCCCGGTTGACAGCAGACGAACGTGCTGCCAAATCCTCCGATGTGGCAGCACAGGTGGAGACCGATGAGGAAAAAATACTGGTCGAAGAAGCAAAGATAATCGATCAGTTGGAAAAGCTTGAAGTATTTAAGTATATCAATTCTGACAATCTCATGGAATACATGGAGTATGATGAGAAAAAGGCAGATTTTGTATTTCAGCGGCTGGAACAGCATAACATGGCAGAAGGTAAGGCTGCCACACCGGAAACACCAGTCTCAGAGGAACAACAGAAGGAAGCAGAAAAGCAACTGAAGAAGCTGTTAAAGGACTCAGGATTAGATGATGATGCCTTATTCGAATATGATAAGTTTTATAAAAATCTGGGCAGGGGCTTTTTTGGTGGAATTTACAATATTTTAAAATCCCTTGCAGGTACTGTCTGGAACGGAGCTATGGATTATGTGGGTATCGGTGGTCTGAAGGAAGCATCAGAACAAAAGAAAACAGGCAGCAAAGAGGCAGAGCTAAATCAGGCATCTGGAAGTTCAAATATGGCGCAGATTGTAACAATGTTACTGGATACAGCTTTTCTTTCGCAGATGAAAGATGCTAATCTGGCTATGAATGTGAATATTGGGGAATGGAAGCCGGTAGATAGTGGACTGCTTTCAAAAGTAAAATTGTTTGGAGCTACTGACCCATCCATTATGACAGGAGTTGGAAATGCGATTGGGTTGGTTATAAATTCGATAAAAGCCGTTGATAATGCACAGACAGCGAAAGAAGTCAAGGAATATGGGAAGCTCATGAAAGGGAAAGGTCTCATGCGCTTTGGACGTGTCATGGATACTGCATCGGCTGAAAACAGGGCTAAGGAGCTGGAAGGAATCACCGATGCAACCGGAGCTGTTGTAGCTACAGTATTGGCACTTACCGGCGTGGGAGGACTATTAATCACTGGTGGCACTGCACTTATTAAATTGCTGGTAAAAAAAATCGGAACATCCATCATACGAAAAGGCACCGTCAAAGATATTATCGCATCCCCTGAAATTTTAGGTGGTGTATCTTATGATAAGAGTCTGATTAAAGAAAAGCATTTTAATGCGCTGTTCCATGAAGTGACAGGAGTTGAAGAACCGTCGCTTTTGGGTGATGTATTAAAGGTTGTAGATGGTATTGACCTGCATCGTGCTGCCAGACGTTCTGCTTTGAGTCCAAACGCTGTAACGGATGATGCGATGCGACAGCTTGGTTTCACTGAGCCGGCGAAATATGACAAGATTAAGCTCAACGATATTTATAAGAGAACCGGTATGACTGAGCCTGACTGGCGTAAAGTGCTGCGTAATGCAATTGAGATAAAAGGTAAAGATTATAATACGAACTGGACAAGGTTTGTAAAAGGCATCACCTTTGGACTATATGATTATAAAGATAAAACGTTTCTTTCGCGTCAGGAGTTGATGGAGCAGAGACGAAAGAA
>CAVBMG010000175.1:0-6437 GCA_963596435.1 Agathobacter sp. | reverse complement strand
TGTAAAGCAGCCACTTGTTCATCAGGTATCGCAGAAGCAGGCAGAGGAGAGAAAGTCGTTTGTTCTACCGGAACCGGCAGGAGATAATTCCTATCTTATTTCCTATCTGAATCAGGAGAGAGGAATCAGCAGAGCAGTCATAGATCTGTTTTTAAAAGATGGACTGATTTATGAGAGCAGGCATTACCACAATGTTGTTTTCAAAGGAAATGATAAAAATGGAGTGACAAGATTTGCAAGTATGCGGGGAGTGTTTGATAAGCAGGGCAAGCCATTCAAGTGTGATGTCACAGGAAATGATAAGAACTATGGATTTAATGTAGTAAATGTTAACAGTACAGAGCTTGTAGTATTTGAGGCTGCAATCGACCTTATGAGTTATGTGGATATCTTCACGGATTATGAATCAAATAAGCTGGCACTTGGGATGCTTGCAGATGCACCACTTGAGACTTTTCTTCGGGAACATTCGCAGATTACTTCCATCCGGTTCTGCCTTGATGGAGATGAGCCGGGGAGAAAAGCAGCAGCTGAACTTATGAGAAAGTATTATGAGCTTGGATATGAGGTAGAAGACTGTCCGCCTCCAGCCGGATATAAGGATTACAACGAGTGGCTTGTGGCGGCAAAGCTTAATCTGAACCAGATGAATCAGAGAGCAGATGAACCAGTCAGGGCATGAGAAATCGGATTTTGATGTGTGGGGGCAGAAAGCGCCCCCAAAACAGCAAAGTGGGGGCAGAAAGCGCCCCCAAAATGTCAAAGTGGGGGCAAAAAGCGCCCCCGCAATTCGGACACGACAAAATCCGGACGAAAGTAAAAATAAAAGTGGGGGCAGAAAGCGCCCCCAAAATAACAAAATGGGGGCAGAAAGTGCCCCCAAAGTAGCAAAGTGGGGGCAAAAAGCGCCCCCACTTTCATAAACAGAGGGTTTTAGGGAGATTTTCTCCCTAACTAGATGGCATTAGGACAGAGATGTCTCTAATGCGTATCTAGCCGTAAACCTAAAAGATTCAGACTGGCGTGTGGATGGAAGAGATATACAAAACACGGATAAGGGAGGTGCAGGAAAGCAATGGATAAAGAACTTACAATAATCGCAGAACCAGAGGAACTTATTGCCTGGGCAGACACATTTGATATCTTACTAAACCCTTCGATAGAAGATGCTGCAATTCTGCTTAACTATATGGAAGGACATGATTATGCCATTGGCATAGATTCAGATGGGAAGATGTACAGGCAGGATATTGCTGAAGAGAATGGCGAGATAGAACCATATTCGATTGATGATGTTATAGATATTGTCTGTGAATGGAACTATGAACTGATACTTGATGCGGAAGCACACAGGAGTGATCCAAAGGATTTTAACGACTATAACGAGTATCAGAACAAGTATGAAAGTCTGAAAGCAGATGAAAAGAGACTGGACAGATTGTTTGATAAAACCAGTTATGGTAAGGAGCTTATAGCAGTTGCCACAGAGCTTGCAGACAGGGTTATTGCCCAGCTGGGTAATAAAGAACTGGAAAAAGCTGCTGTAACAGTAGCAGAAGGAGTAAGAGAATACAGTACGGGTAAGAGAGGAAGGTGATTCTATGGCGGATAAAGTTCATTGTATAAGGAAAACATTAAGACTTATGCCACAGGAAGCGAAGGTACTTTCTGATAAGGCAAAGGCAAATGGAATGAATGAAGCCGAATATATCAGGCTTCTAATCAGTCAGAAACCAAATGATTATCCGGAAGTAAGGAAACTTCTTAAAGAGCTTATCAATGAGATAAACCGAATCGGCATTAACATCAATCAGATTGTATTTAACAGCAATGCACAGCTGTATTCCAAGAAAGATAAGGAGCAGCTTGTGGCATATATGAAAAAGCTGAATCAGTCTGTCAGCGAGGCGGTGGTAAAGATTGGCAATCAGTAAGATACTTCACATGAAGGACAGCGGGAATTCTTTTCATGCAAGGCATTTAAAGCGGGCACTGGATTATGTAATGAATCCTGAGAAAACGCAGGGAGGAAGACTTGTGGGAGCTGTTAACTGTCAGGCTGATATGGCTTTTGATCAGATGATGGATACAAAGAAGCAGTTTTGGAAAACAGATAAGAGACAGGGGTATCACATCATTCTTTCCTTCAAAGAGGATGAGGTGGAACCGGACAGGGCTTTTGAGATAACACAGAAGTTTGTAGCAGAATATCTTGGTGATGCCTATGAAGCGGTATTTGTGGTTCATGATAATACAGACCATGTTCATTCACACATTGTATTTAACAGTGTCAGCTTTGTGGATGGGAAAAAGTATCGCTATGAGAAAGGTGACTGGGCAAAGTATATCCAGCCGATTACCAATAAGCTGTGTCAGGAGTATGGTCTTTCCATTATAGATGTGGAGGATGGCAGCAAAGAGAAACAGCACGAGAATTATAAGGACTGGAGCGAATATCGTGAAGGCAGCTTTGTGTGGGCAGATATGATAAAAAGAGATCTTGATGCCTGCATTTTACAGGCAAATGACTTCAGTGGATTTCTGGAGCTGCTGTCGGAAAAAGGATATGAGGTCAAGCAGGGAAAGTATCTGGCAGTCAGACCACAGGGGATGACAAGATTCAGAAGATGTAAGACTCTTGGCGAGAATTATTCACAGGAAGCTATTGTGGAGCGTATTGCTAAGGAAGATTTATCCTTTTACCAGTCACAGAATGAGGAAAGGCAGGCAGCGATAGTAAAGTGTTATGTCAGGAGATACCGCAGGGCGAAGATGTCAGGCTTGCAGAAAAGATATTATGCAAAGCTTTACCGGATTGGAAAGCTGAAAAAGAAGCCATACAGTCAGGTATGGAAGTATAAGGATGATATCCGAAAGATGCATAAGCTGCAGGAGCAGTATCTATTTCTGGTAAGGCATAAGATTGAGAGTGCGGAAGAACTTGTGTCGGTACTTGATAATCTGACGGATAAGAAAAAAGAAGCATCAAAGGAAAAGAGTAAGACTTATAAGGCTAAGGAACGATTCAAAGATATTTTTGAGAAGGCTGAACAGATCCGGGAGCTTGATGATGCGGAATCGTGTTATCAGAGTGGGGATACCTTCTTTGAAGATGAGCATAATGCATGGGAAAGGCTTAACACAGAGCTTTTAGCACAGGGATACAGTGTGGAAGAGGTCGAGAATCTTCGGAAAAAATATGAGAGCAAGTATGCACAGGACTGTAAGGCAGAACGGGCGGTATCAAAGGAACTTAGCCTTGGAAGATCAATCTGGAAGGAACTTACTGTATCAGCTTCGGCAGAAGAGAAGCAGTATGACAAAGAAATAATAAGAGACAGAAAAGAACAGCCGGTACGTTAGGCTGTTTTTTTAGTGGTTAGGAGGCATATATGGAAGAAAAAAGAGAGCCATTAAGTGAAATGGCGATTGAGAGAAAGATACAGATTCTTCGTAATAAGCATATGGACAGTGAGGTCATTGCTCTTGTCAAAAGCGATTATGAATATGGACTGACTGATGATGAAATTGGTCTGTATCTTAACAAAAGTTATGACATTGAGCAGATGAAGGTGTTATCAAAATGTCTGCATAAGGGTGTATCAGAAGAGTTGTTAACGCTGTTGAAAGATAGCAGGATGGCAGCACCTAAGATGCAGACAGCATTGGATTACTATGAAAAATGTGTGCCGATTGATGCAATCAGAGAGGTAGTCCAAAAAGATGATACAGCAGTAAACATGCGCAGGATGTTTGATGTGGTATTAGAAAAGCTTAATAAAGCCAAAGAGCAGGTGCCACAGGATTTAGAGTATGTGAAAAGTCTTGTAGCCCAGATGGATGAAGTGGTTGCAAAGATCAATCACCAGAATGAAAGGTATGATGCCCTGAATAAGAAGCTTTCTGAAATAGAAACTTCCAAAGATGATGAGGAAGTCAGGGAGCGTCTGGTCAAGGAGAACCAGGATAAGGATGCTCTTATCAACAGCCAGCAGAATGAACTGAATAAGGCAAGCAGTACGATTGCAAGACTCAGGGATGATATTGAGAAAAAGGATAAGGAGATGAAGCGTATGGGAGACAGAATAGAGTCATTGGAAGAAAAGATCATAAGTGTTGCCACAGAGAATAAGAAAGAGGCAGAAAGTAAGGCAGAGCCGCAGGAAAGCCAGTCCGTACCACAGGCAGAAAAAAAGATGGTTGATACAGTTGCAGTTCCTCAGAATATGCAGGCTGTGGCAAACGGGATTCCGGTCTATTATCAGATTCCGGTAGTTGATGGCACTGGAAATGTGGTGCAGAGACTTCCGATTGAGCGAAGTGTGAGAAAGAGCAGCAACAGCGGAGTGGCAAGCCTTTTTGCAAGACTGTCATTTAAGAAAAAATCAAGAGCAGACATTGTAAAGCTGGTTGCATCGGGAGACCTTGTTCCGGCACAGCTTGTGCAGATTAAAAGTGCCATTGAGAAAGGTCTTACAGAGACACAGCTTATTGAGCTTATCACCAATAATATTTCAGCAGAAAAGATGAAGGAGATCATTGAGATTGCTGTGCTTGAAAACAGCATGGCAGATTAGGAGGAACTTATGAATTTAGCAGTAGTAAATGAAGCAGTAACAGAGATGAATGGTGTGGAGCATCAGTTTACAGAGGAAGAGAAAAACTTTGTTGTCCAGTTCGCATTCAGAAGCGGCAGCAAGGAAGATACGATTTCTCTTATTGAAGCTTTGGCACATTCAGCGGATAAGGCTGAGTCGGACGAGATTATGGTCACATACAGGTCTAAATATGATATGAAGCCTGCATGGGTGGAACAGGTGGAAAACCTGCTTGTGGCACTTGAAATGTACCGTATCGAGGAGGAGAAAGCAATCAATCATCTGGCAGATATTTTGACTGCTTATGGTATTGATGTATCAGCCGAGGAAATCCGTACTACAGAGACAGAAACACTTAAAACAACAGTCAGAGAGAAAGTGGAGGTGCGATAATGGCAGAAGAGATTCAGGAAGCGGTGCAGATCATCCGTGTAGCTTATGATGGCATTGAGATTGCCATGAAGGTAGGAAGCGGAGGAATTGCTGCCATGCAGAAGGCAATAGATTTCTTAAAAGGGATGCTTGATTATGAGAAATCACTTGGCAAGACATCCATGAGAAAGCTGCTCTTAAAGGGTGGCGATTTACAGGTGTTGCAGTTTAATACCGAAGATATGAAAAAGGTTGAAAAGATGGCAAAGAAGTATGGAATCCTATATTCAGTACTTCCGGACTGCAACAGGAAAGACGGACTGAGTGAGGTAATCTTTCATACAGAGGCAGTTCCCCGTGTGAATATGATGATACAGAAGCTCAAGTTTGGCAAGATTGCCACATTTGACGATTATCTGAAGAATGGAGATGAAAAATCCCTTGGCAAGCTGATGGATTTTTTGAAGAAACAGCAGGGAAACGAGAAAAGCCACACGATAGAAGGGGATAAGGTAAATTCCGCCATTGACGGACTGATTGAAAAAGTCGGAATGTTTGCAATGGAAAAGAAAGCTATCAGTGTGGATCAGGTCAAGGAGAATTTCAGTATCAATGGTGAGCAGGCTGAAAGTGTTATCAGACAGCTTGAGACAATCGGTGTGCTTGGCAGCAAGAATGAGGATGGCACCCATACAGTTATGATGGACAAGGATGCATTTATCAATCGTGTCAGAGGTTATCAGGACCTTGCTGAGAGAATGAGGGCGGTTGCGGCATCAAAGAATGCGAACTTATCAGATGTGACTATCAGCAAGAAGCTGATTATCGAAGAGAATGACCATGCTGTTAAGACCAGAGTTCCCGGCACATGGGGAGAAGAGGCAAAATATGTATGGCTTCGTAAGGAAAACATCATGGAGATTCATGGTGGAAAGACAATGCTTACCTTCTTAGATTCCACAAAGGATTATAAGCTTTACGATGAGCAGAATCGTGTGGTGACAACCCAGAAAGGAACCGAGCTTTATACTCACTATGATAAGGTGGAGTCATCTGTCAGGGAGCGTTACGAGAAAGTGCAGAAGCAGCAGAAAAAGACCACACAGAAGAAAACTGTTACCACAAAGAAAGCGAGGTAGCAGCCTATGCAGACAACAAAGAAAAAGCCTTCACTGATATTCATTCTTGTGGGTGCAGTGTTAGCCGGGTATCTTGGTTATCTGATAAATGGTGCGTGGACGGAAGGGATTGCCTTTAATGAATTTATGGACAGATTCAATGAAGTATGTGCTGTTCCCTTTGCCAACTATTACAATTCCAATACAGTAAAAGCAGTAGCCATTGCATTAGGTATCTATGCGATGGCTATTGTCATGTATTACACCAGTCAGAGAAACTATATGCCGGGTAAGGAATTTGGTACGGCAAGATTTGAAAATCCGAAGCAGGTCAATAAGATACTTGCAG
>CAVBMG010000174.1:0-7360 GCA_963596435.1 Agathobacter sp. | reverse complement strand
ATGGTTCACTTAACATCTTCAACCACCAGACAAATGTGGATGTGGATAACAGATTTACAGTATATGGCATCAGGGACTTAGGTACAGAGCTTAGTCCTATCACAATGCTTGTTATGATGGAGTCTATTCAGAACAGGATTGTTGAGAATGGCAAGAGAGGCAAGGCAACATGGCTTTATATTGATGAGTTTCATGTCTTACTTAATTCCGAGTATTCTGCAAAATACTTGCAGCAGCTCTGGAAGAAGGTAAGAAAGCAGGGAGGTCTTTGTACCGGTATCACGCAGAATGTTGTCGATCTGTTACAGAACTATACAGCAACAACTATGCTTGCAAACTCAGAGTTTGTGGCACTCTTAAAACAGGCGAATACAGACAGTTCCAAGATGGCGGAGGTTATCGGAGTATCAGAGGCACAGCTAAGATTCGTAACCAATACCGCATCGGGAATGGGACTTATCAAGTGTGGTTCTGTGGTGATTCCATTTGATAATCAGATTAGTAAGGATACAGATCTTTACAGACTGTATAACACTAATATTCACGAGAAGATTGCAGAACAGAAGAAACGTGAAATGCAGAACAATGTCGAATAATGTTGATAGAGGTCGCAATTTGCGACCTCAAAGCATAGCCATCCGGGAAGCTGGGTGGCTGTTTTGCATTTTGAGTGAAAGAAGGTGAGAACATTGAAGATAAAGAAAGTGGATGACAAACCTATGGTCATTCACACAAAGGAGAAAGCTAAGATTCATGCCCACGAGCCAAAGGGTGCCAAGATTAAAGGCAGCAACATCTATACAGTAGAGAGAGGTCCTAAGACTATCGGTGCAAAGGTATCTGATGATAAAAAGAAGTCCTATCGCAAGAGCACCATTCATCAGTCAGAGCCGAAGAATAAGGGATTATCAAGATTTAAGCGAAACTATAGAGAATCCAACACTTCCATCAAGACCAAGAATACCAATCTTCACATTGCAGGAAGAACTGGAGCACTTGCAACCGGAGCTGTAACAGAGCAGGTGGAAGGCGGGCAGGAGGTATCGCAGGCAGCATATCTTGCATATGAAGCAAGCCGCCCTGTTACCGGAACTGCTTCTAAGGGTGCAGCACTTTTTAGGAAAAAGGCGGCAGCCGAGGCAAAGAAGCGTATCAAGAAGGTAGAGGCAGGAAAGAAGCTGGCAAAAAAGACAGCAAAGAAAGCTGCCAAAGATACTGCCAAGACTGTAGCTAAAGAGACAGCAAAAGAAACCGCCAAGACAACTGCCAAGGTTGCAACAAAAACTGCTACAAAGGCAGCTGCTACAGCGGCAGGAACAGCGGTTGCACCGGGAGTTGGTACTGCAATCGGCATGGCAGCCGGATATGCTGCAGGTGTGTCCATAGAGGTCAAGGATGAAAAGATGACCAACCGGAGCAGGAAGATAAAGTTCTTTCTGGATAAGATGAAAGCACAGGAGAATCAGACAGACAGCGTGGCAAAGCTGGTAAAGGATCTGATTGTGCGAAAAGCGATTACCTGGGTAAAGGCAGCTGCACCGATTATCGGATTGGTGCTTTTATTACTTGTTCTTGTAGTTGCCTTGATTGCGGTTCCGGTTATAGCGGTGATAGCAATCCTTTACAATTCACCATTTGCTTTATTTCTGCCACCACTTGAATCAGGAGATACAGTACAGACAGTAACGAGTGCCTATGTGCAGGAGTTTAACCGGGATGTGAATACGAAAGTGAATGAGCATACCGGATATGACCTTGGAGAGCTTGTATATGTGGATTATGAAGGTATGGAAGAAAACCCAAGCAATTACTATGACATCATGGCAGTCTATATGGTCAAGCATGGTGTCGGAGATACTGCAACAGTCATGAATGACACTTCAAAAGGCTGGCTGCAGGCAGTTGTAAATGATATGTGTTCGTACACCACAAGCACCGGAACAAAGGACGTGGAAGAAACAGATGCAGATGGCAATGTAACTACTGTCACAAAGTCGGTTCTGTATGTGAATGTCACACTAAAATCGTACAGGGATATGATTTCGGTCTATGGATTTAATTCTGATCAGGTGGAAATGCTTGAGCAGATCATGAGTCCGGAGTTTATGGGACAGCTTGGATATGCCGGAAGCGGAAGTGGCGGCGGAGGCGGAAGTCCGGGAGTAAGCTCCATGACTGAGGATGAAATCAATGCCATCCTAAACGAAATTACAGACAGCAGGCAGAAAACAGTCTGCTCCTATGCACTTCACAGAGTTGGTTTCCCTTACAGTCAGGAATTGAGAAATAGTGGAAACTATTATGATTGCAGCTCTCTTGCATATTATTCATGGAAGGATGCGGGAGTTGATATAAGTTTCGGTGGTGCAACAACAGCAGCTGCGGAAGCACAGGGACTTGATGAAGCAGGAAAGACAGTCTCCTTTGATGAGTTACAGCCGGGAGACCTTATCTTTTATAGTTTTACAGGCAATGGAAGATATAAGAACATCAGCCATGTGGCAGTTTATGTCGGAAATGGCAAGGTGGTTGAGGCTTTAAACGAAAGCGTAGGGGTTGTATATCGTGATGTGGCAAGCACCGGAAAGATTGTTGTGATAGGAAGACCATAACAGGAAATTTGCAGAGAGGGGCATAGTCCCTCTCTGAGATCGGAGGTAAGAATGGATTTAAAAGATATGATACTGGTAACAGAAAACGACAAGGGAACAGAGACAAATATGCTGATGACTCTGGATGATTATAAGAGTTTTATAGCAATTGATGATATGTCAGAGCTTGCAGACAATTTGTTGCAGCTTGGAAGGACACTTGGTGAAGCAGATAACTTCACAGAGTATTACAGGGCAGCAAATGTAACTGTATCTGCGAGATTCTGTCTGGATGATATTCAGCTGGGACATTTTCTTCAGGGATTTTATAACGATTCCAAAGAATTTCGGTTTGATAAAGAAGCCAGTTCTTATGAATGTGTTGCAAAGCTTAAGGAGATTGGAATGACCGATAAGGGCTGGGTGGATGATTTTAACCTGCATTATGAAAGTGTGGACAGATCATTTGAAAGGGGACAGACATTCCATAACTTCAATGACCATGATTACATGGTGCTTGAAGCATTATCACCAAGAAATCTTGTGGTGATGGATATGAAGTCAGGTTCTCTTACAATCGCCCTTGGTGCGACAGAGTATAAGCGTTATCCGAAGGATGAGAAGCCTACAAAGGACAATACCACAATCGGGGTATCGTGGGAGCATGGCATTTATCTTGGTTCCACACTCTCAACCACGAATTTCAAGGCATACAAGAGAGAGTATGGCACACCGGAAAAGATAGAGGATATCTATGATTATAGGGCAAAGCTAAAGCAGAAATTCTATTTCTATCAGGATATGTCAAAGGATGATGATGTACCAAAGAAGCTGCAGAATGACTTCCTTCACCAGATGTATGAGGATTTCGGAACCATTGAAGAGGATTGTTTTTACGACAGGCTGGAAGATGGAAAGTACGATGATGGCTTCAAGGAAAGACAGGTAAAGGAAGAAAAGAGCCGATGAGAATGGTTGGAACAGGAGGCAGATTTCATATGGAACAGGAATTTGATGTAGAGATAAAAGAAGTGCTCTCACGAGTGCAGAAAGTAAAGGCAGAGTCGCTTGACGATGCCATCAATAAGGCAATGGATATGTATTATGCAGAGCAGATAGTCCTTGGAGCAGAGGACATGAAGGGAGTTGATTTTGCGCCTATCAGCGAAAGTCAGCTCCCTTCTTCATTAAAAGAAAACGGAGGAAGAGCAAGATGAAAAGTGATTCAACAACAGTAATTAAGAACATGGAGTTTTTAGTAAAGGAACTTCATAAGGAGTGGGACAGATCGGGTGTTACTAAGGCATCCGTTATTATTTCCCTTGAGGAAGTAGATGGTATCAATGATAAGTTAAAAGAGATTATCTATCAGACACAGAAGTCAGTCGATGAGGATGAGCTGACCTTTAAACAGAGCATTGCAAAGTCCAAGGAGTGCTATGTGCTTCTTCGTGTGGTGCGTAAGATTGCAAAGAAAAAGGATAAATGCGAAAAACAGGCAATCGACAATGAATTTGCAATCGAGCTGGATAAGGATGAGTTAAAGCTCTTTAAGGGATTGTTTGCAGAGATGTTTAAGTAGAGGAGGACAAAGGTATGGGCGTTGATATGAAGGTCAAAGCGATATACGATTCTGAGATTGGTAACATCACCAGATCAGAAAAGAACTGGAAGGATGTGTTAAAGGTCGCAGGTCAGTTATATCGCTATGAATTTGACAATATCGTTATGGTAACAGCGCAAAGACCTCCGGAAAAAAGCACACTCATGGCAGATTATGATACCTGGAAAAAGGTGGGAAGATATGTAAAGCGTGGTGCGAAAGGCTGCGCCATCTTTCCGTCAAGGGCACTGAATCCACGCATGAGGTATATTTTTGATATCAGTGATACTGGAGGGAAGAATGTCAAACTGACATGGGACCTTGAGGGAGAAAATCTTAAGGATTATGTGGATTTTCTTGTGTCAGAAGGTCAGATTGAGCAGTACGATAACAGCGACAGGGAGTCTCTAAAAAATATATTAAAACAGTTTACAGGAACAGATGTTTGGCTTATAATAAAAGAAGAGTTCGGAGACCGAATGACCGAGCTTATGCAGCTATCAGGTAGTGTGATAAAGGAAGAAAGTAAGAAACGCAATGGCTTACAGCAGGAAATGGAAATGGAACAGCTTGTATATGCAAGTGTCATGTATGCTGTAGGGACGAGATGCGGATTTGACTTATCTGTGCAAGAACAGGATTTTAGTCAGATCGTAAATATCAAAGACGAAGAGATCATTTACCGTCTTGGTTCCATTGTATGCGATGTCTCCTGTAGTGTTCTTAGAGAATTTAGTCGTAACTTAAAGGCAATCGAGAGCGAAAGGAGAATTGGATATGTTAGAAGAAATGACTTACAAGGAAGTGGATGGACTGCTTTATCCGCAGATAGAGATGCCGGACGAGACGGAGAATCTCACGAAGCTGGGCAAATACGGAAGGATGGCGATGAACTATCTCAAGGAGAACGAGCCGGCAAGATACAAGACGCTGATGAGATTCGGGAAGATGTACGAGAAGATGTCAGCGGTAGAGGAGGAAGCGAATCAGCTGTACGACCAGCTGGAGATGCAGTATCTGGAGAAGCACAAGCCACAGAATCCGTCATCGACAATGGAGATGTGGAAGATAAGAGAGCAGGCGAAGATGCAGGCAGAGGAAGTGGTACTCCATCAGATAGTGATGCGATTCCACTAGAATCAGATGATACAGAACTGAATAGGGAACTTGATGAAATCAATTCATTGGGTGTTAGTAAGGAAGCCGAATATACACAGGCTTCCTTTTTTTTCGACCAGAACGGGCAGGCAAGCATTGGCACCATTCATACTGAGGATGAAAACAATAATCAGTTTATGCATCAGTTTGAGCAGGACAGAAAAGCTGCATTAGCAGGTAAATACAATTACCTGAATCCCAAAAAGTCTGCAACAGTACCAAGTGAGTATATCAAACAGGTGCTTATGAGAGGTACAGGTTTTATCGGTGGCAAGGGCAGGGTATGCAAGATTTTTGAAACAGAGATTGATGCAGGAACCAGAGCAAAGCGTATCAAAGCAGAATATGGTCAGGGAGGTGCAGGCTGGCCGGTTGACGGACTAGGACTGCACGGATATGACACATTTCATGGGAACGGACTGCGTTTTCAGTGGCGAGATGAGGATGGAGAGGTTGAAGGATATGTTTCGTGGAAAGATATCGAAAAAGAGCTTGGTGTCCTTATTCTTACAGGGGAATACCAGCCTGAGACACCTCGTATTGATGAGCTTGCGATGGACGGACTCCGTGAGGATGATGAGGTTATTGATGCCGAATACCGGGAAGTGGAACCGGAAGAGGCAGAATCAGAGATTGATGATTATGCAATACCGGATGAGCCGGAGAGCTATGCTTCTAACAGAGATTATGTTAGTGCAAAAGGTATGACACCACAGGAAGCTGCCGATGAAGACCGCATGGTAACACAGGCAGAATATGGTGCTGAGATAGAAGCTAAAACATCTGAAAAAGATCCATCAGAATTGCAGTATATTACACCGATTGATTACGCCAAGAGGATAGCGGAGCTTGATGAAGACCTGCGTGATGCGGCGGAGATTCTTGTAACAGATTGCAGCTGCTACACTCCGTTTAGGGCATTCCTTATGGATGTGGTGCAGTCTGATTTTGCTTTCATGCCTAATAAGCTTGACCTTATCAGGGATATAGCATTAGGTACAGACAATGCTGAAAGAAAGGCATATTCCAACAATAAGTATGGTCTTGTGGAGTACTCAATCAGAAGCGGATATGTGAAGATCAGCTATAAGAACAGGAATGGTGTGCGTAAGGAAGGTGCACTCGACTGGCGTGAGTTATATGAAATCTTATCTTATATGGTAAAACAGCCATTTTACTGCGGAGAAGACCAGAAGAAGTATTATCAGGAGACAAAGCAGAAGGCTGACAGGGATAAGATGAATCCGGTCTATAAGAGATTCTTTGATATCGAGGATAGTGTAAAAGCCAATCGTCTTGAAACCAGGGAAAGAGCAATAGCGAATGTCTGGGATACCAAGATTGATGAGAATGGACATGTGGTTTCAGATGATGCAGCACAGAAAAAATACAACTTCCACTATAATCTCTGGGAAATGGAAAAAGGCGGTCCCAAGACTAGATACCAGTGGAATATGGATGCAATCCGTACTTTAAAGCAGATTGAATCAGAGAACAGGCTTGCCACATCGGAGGAGCAGAAAGTTCTGTCGAAGTTTGTCGGATGGGGCGGACTGTCACAGGCATTTGATGAGGAAAACGCAGGCTGGAGCAAAGAATATGCAGAGCTGAAAGATCTTTTATCTGATGAGGAATACAGTGCGGCAAGGGCAACAGTAAACAATGCCTTTTATACTTCACCGGAGATTGCCATGTGCATAAATTCGGCACTTGTCCAGTTTGGTTTCAGAGGCGGCAATGTATTAGAGCCATCTATGGGTATCGGAAACTTCTTTGGAAGTATGCCGGCACCAATGCAGAGAAGTAAGCTGTATGGAGTGGAGCTTGACAGCATTTCGGGAAGAATTGCAAAGCAGCTTTATCAGAATGCCAATATCAGTATCACAGGATTTGAGAATACCACATATCCGGATAACTTCTTTGATGTGGTTGTCGGGAATGTGCCATTTGGTGATTATAAGGTATTTGATCCAAAGTACAACAAGTATAACTTCCGTATCCACGATTA
>CAVBMG010000173.1:0-7374 GCA_963596435.1 Agathobacter sp. | reverse complement strand
CCTTTTCAACTACCTGCACCTTGTTTAATACTTTGCCGGAACATCCTGCAAGACTCAGCATGCATATGCTTCCGGCTAATAATATTGCAAATACTTTTTTCCTCATTTCATTTTCCCCACAGACATAAAAAAAGAGTTCAGAGTTAAAAAAGCACCCGAACTCATCCACGTAAATACCATTGTAAGCAAAAACCACGTACACCCATTTATCCACATCAATAAAACAGATGGCAACCGGCTAGCTTAACCAGATACTTCGGTCTTAGCTCCTTTGGCTTTGTGTCCCTGCCTTTCGACAGGTTTACCTAATTATATTTTCCATGCTAACATATATAGCACTTGATTTTCCAACATTTTATGCTATCAAGCAATTCACCTTACTACCACATAAAAAATAGCGTGGCAAGGACGTATCCTGTATCACGCTACTTTACATTTCTTAGTATAATTGTACAAAAAAGGGTGCACTTCTAGTGCTGTGCTGTGCTGTGCTGTGCTGTGCTGTGCTGTGCTGTGCTGTGCTGTGCAAGTATGCTCGGCATTATATGCAGTTGTCAAGTCTTTTTTGCTCAGTACGCTCATTTTTCTCCCCTTGATTTGCTTGCATGTGTCTAAAGTTACAATGCATAATTCTGTGTTATGATATCATGTATACGATGTATGTGCAAGAGAAAAATAGTCTTTTTAGGGCTTTTTATTGTATTATTGTTACTGTTCACTCCCCAGTAACAAACAGATCATTCTGTGTAAGGTAACTATAGTAAACTTCGACGCTTATTCTTCTTCCAGGCCTTTCTTCAGGATATCCTGGATATCAAGCAGACATTCCAGCAGAATCGGGTTAAACTCACCACATTCTCCGTTCACTATGTAAACCTTCTACAGAAGTTTTCTGTATACTTCTTCCATTTAATTTTTCAGGCAACTCCAGTGTACAGTTAAATTTAACTTTTCCAGATTCTGATTCTGTGTTATATGATTTCGGAAAAGAATCCTCTGCTTCCAGATTTTTATCATCCTGTACAGTTGTCACATTGCTTTCTTCTGAAGGTGTACTTTTACCACACCCAGAACACATTGCTAACGTTCCAATCACTAAAAGATGTAACAATATTTTTTTCGACATAGATATCTCCCTTCTTGTTGTTTGTAATTTGTCTTTTACTTGATTTATGCCCCTTGAAAACATGTATCAGTAGTTACTGCTATTATCTTTATTTTTACTGTTTTTTCAACCCATTTTGTACGAAACGACATTTTAATGGCTTTTTTGGTCATTTTATGATTGATTTTTCTTCTTACTATTAAATAATCTGTCAGCATAAATTATACTTGCACACTTTAGCATTACTACTCAATTCCAGCTCAATTTCCCCTCAATGCCTTTTTCCTCCGATTTTCGTATGCTTATCCCACAGCAAAGCAGTACCACACCGGTACGACCTGCTGAATCAATCAATACGAAAACGGAGGTATTTTTTATGCGAGAACTCAGAAACACAAAAATCATTGCTGTAGATCATGGCTACGGCAATATGAAAACAGCAAACACCGTCACACCAACCGGCATCAAAGCCTATGAAACCGAACCAATCTTCACCGGGAATATTCTGGAATATAACGGCATTTACTACCGGATTGGCGAAGGACACAAAGAATTTATCCCGGATAAAGCTATGGACGAAGAATATTATCTTCTGACGCTAATGGCTATTGCAAGGGAACTGAATGTCTTTTCCATCCGTGAAGCAGATGTTCATCTGGCTGCCGGACTTCCTCTGACATGGATCAGAAATCAAAGAGAAGCTTTTCGCTCCTATCTGCTCCAGAATCCAGAAGTCCATTACCGTTTTAACAGCAAAGAGTATCATCTCCGCTTTGTGGGATGCAGTCTTTACCCACAGGGGTATCCGGCTATCGTAAACCAACTTGGAGATTTCAAGGGAACCAATCTCCTTGCAGATATCGGAAACGGAACCATGAACATTCTGTATATCAACAATAAGAAAGCACAGGAAAGCCGATGCTGGACAGAAAAACTTGGTGTAAACCAATGCATGATTGCTGCAAAGAACGCTGTTCTGGACAAATTCGGAGTGAAGATTGAAGAATCCACAGTAGAACAGATTCTGCGGTTTGGAACAGCTGACATTTCAGCACCATATCTGGATTGTATTACGTCCATTGCCAGACAATATGTGGCAGAACTTTTTGCCACACTCCGCAAATATGAATACAATCCTGACCTGATGCGCCTGTATGTGGTTGGCGGCGGTGGATGCCTGATCCGTAACTTCGGAACTTATGACAAATCACGAGTCACCATCATTGATGACATCTGCGCCACCGCCAAAGGTTACGAATCTCTGGCTTATATGAGCCTGAAAAGGAGGGGATAAACCATGCAGAACAATATCCGCAACACAAACCTGCGCTTTAATCTGGACAAAGAACAGCAGCGGAGAGCCTGGGAATATTTACAGACGATGGACAGGCAAGATTTTAAATCTTACAGTCAGGTAATCTCTCTTGCACTGGTAGATTATTTTGACCGCTACTACCGCACACAGGCTGATCCTTATCTGGAAACAAGAGAACGGGAAGAACTTTTTGTGAAACAGATTGTAGATGCAGTGGAAAACAGTCTGAAACAGGCATTGCCACTTTTTCTTTCCGGACTGACTGCAGGCATGGCGCAAAGGGAGCCCCAAATCAGGGCGTCCTTTCCAACACCTGAAAATTCACAGCCAGATAGTGATGTAGACTGGGATTTTCTTGGCGAATAACTGATTGGAGGTGAACACATGACGGACTTTCTGACAGCAGACACCAACCTGCCATCTTATATGATGTTTCCCCGTTTTCTTCTGGACATGAAAATAAACGAAACTGCCAAAATGCTTTATATTATCCTGCTTGACCGGGCAAGACTTTCCCAGAAAAACGAGGGTTGGTCAGATGCTGATGGTCATGTGTTCATTTACTTTACGATTGAAGCACTGGCAGAAGTTCTCCACAAAAGCCAGATGACGGTTAAAACTGCTCTGACAGTACTTGAAAAACAGGAGCTTATCTTCCGAAAGCGGCAGGGACCCGGTCAACCCAATCGGATTTATGTAAAACTCCCGAAGGAAACCATCCGCTATACAGACAGATTTCTTTCCCTAAAACAGACAGAAAACTGTCCTATTGACAGACAGAATTCTTTCCCTGATACAGACAGAAAACTGTCTGGTAATAAGAAAGAGATTAAAAAGAACAACTTAGCAATAAGAGGGAGTAATGAGCCACTCTCACCCTATGGAAAATTTCAAAATGTTTTTCTGTCAGAAAAAGAGCTTGAAGATATCCGGCAGACAATCCCTGACTGGAAGGATTATATTGAACGCTTATCCGGTTATATGGCTTCTACCGGAAAACAATATCGGAACCATGCCGCTACCATCATCAGTTGGGCAAGACAGGATCATCCTGCTTCCCGGCAAAGGAATTACGAAAGTGAGGAATACGAAACACTATGACAAGATTTACAGAAAAAGCAACCGCTATAACACCAAACAGAGAGCTTCAGCCTGATGAATATTTTAACGAAACAGACCACCTGATCTACTGTTCCAAATGCAATACGCCAAGACAATGCCGACATGAATTACAGGGAATGGTTCTTATTCCTTCCATCCGCTGTAAATGCCAGCAGGAAATCTTTGAGCAGGAAGAAGCCCAGAGAAAACTTCATGAAAAACAAATGGAAATAGAGCATCTTAAAACCAGCGGCTTACAGGACAAAGCACTCTATGACTACACTTTTGCCAGGGATAACGGCATCAATCCGGAAATAAAACTGGCACACAATTATGTAAGCAACTGGGAAGAGATGAAAGCAAACGCTTCCGGACTTCTCATCTGGGGTGATGTCGGTACTGGAAAATCTTTTTTTGCTGGCTGCATTGCCAATGCCCTTCTGGAAAAAGGCGTTCCTGTACTGATGACCAATTTTTCCCGGATTCTGAATACCCTTACCGGAATGCATTTTGAAGACAGAAACCAGTTCATCAACAGCTTAAACCGCTACAGTCTTCTGATTATTGATGATCTCGGAATTGAGCGGAACTCTGACTTTGCACTGGAACAGGTATTCAATGTGATCGACAGTCGTTACCGCAGTAAAAAGCCTCTGATCATAACGACCAATCTCACTTTATCAGAGCTGAATAACGCCGCTGATATCGCACACAAACGAATTTATGACCGTATTCTGGAGAGATGTATTCCTGTCCGTATCAATAACCGGAATATTCGTCAGGACAATGCAACAGCTAATTTAAAACAGGCGAAAAAAATCCTGTTGAACAATCATTCCCCGAACCAGAATTGACTCAAAGAAGTATAACGCAATGATTATTTTTCACTGACAGTGGTACTACTCTCATTCCTTGTTTTTCACCAAGAACATGCCACTGTCAGTTATCTAAAACCATAGTACCAAACCATAAAATTTTGATACCAAAACAGCCCGGATACGGGCATAAAAAGGAGGTGCCAGACATGGCAGATAAAAGAATCATGACACCAGAAGAAAAAGCACTTTTACAGGCAAAACACCGCCAGGAAGAAGCCGAAGCAAGAAACCGCAAAAAAGAGCGTGATGCCAGAACACACCGATTAGTCCAGGAAGGAGCAATTCTGGAAAGTATTGTTCCCCATATTAAAGAAATGGATTTAGATTCCCTGAAACGGGAGCTGATGATCCGGCTACGGGGAATGTAAACGCACAAGTTCTACTCCCGAAGGGCGCACTTACTCACCACCTGATAAATCAGGCAGTGGTATCCCCTTCGGGGCTCGTGCGCTCTGCCGAGGGCTTTATCCGCTGTTGCAGGCAACATCGAAAGGAGGTGCCAGATATGGCAATTTATCATATGCAAGCCAAAGTCGTCAGCCGTGGTTCCGGTCGGTCTGCTGTTGCTGCTTCTGCTTATATGAGCTGTAGCCGCATGTACAATGATTATGACGGCATCCAGCATGACTATACCAGAAAGCAGGGGCTGATCTATCAGGAGGTGATGCTTCCTCCAATGGCTCCATCGGAATGGAAGGACCGGGAACAACTCTGGAATGCTGTGGAAGAAACCGAAAAGACCAAAGACAGCCGACTGGCAAGAGAATTTGTTGTCGCACTCCCCGTTGAGTTGGATAAAGACAGCAATATTTCTCTTCTTCAGGATTTTATTCAAAAGAATTTTGTAGATATGGGGATGTGTGCTGATTTTGCCATTCACGATACAGATGGTCACAATCCCCATGCACACATTCTTCTTACTGTCCGACCACTAAATGAAAATGGAACATGGCAGTATAAAACTGAAAAAGAATATCTCTGTATCAAAGATGGAGAAGAAAAAGGATTTACTGCTTCTGAATTTAAAGTTGCTCAGAAACAGGGATGGGAAAAGCAATACCGCTATAAAGTTGGGAAAAAGAAAGTATATCTGACTCCATCTGCCGCACAGGAAAAAGGTTATGAGCGAATTGATAAGCACCCTAAGAGCAGCCGATATGGCAGACAGAATCCTATTTCCGAACAATGGAACAGTGATGAACAACTTTGCATCTGGCGGGCAAACTGGGCAGATGCCGTAAATGAAATGCTCACGCATAATCAGATAAGCGCTGCCATTAATCACCGCAGTTTTGCAGATCAGGGAATCACCGAACAACCAACCATCCATGAGGGCTACATTGCTCAAAACATGGAAAAGAAAGGTATGATATCAGACCGCTGTGAAATCAACCGTCAGATTCGTGCAGATAACAAAATGCTCCGGGAATTGAAAGCTCAGGTAGCAAAACTGGCTGAAGCTGTAGAAAAATCTATTCCGATAATTGCAGAAACCTTGGAAGCAATCCGCAATCATATGATTTTTACACAATATCATTTGCTCCACAATGAGATGCAAAAAGAAGTGATCCATGACTGGATGAATCATTTTCATCCAATACTGAATAAATACAACACCGTTAAGAAAAATCTCAGAGCTAAAGTTGCAGAACGAAAAGAACTAAAAGTGCAAAAGGATAAAACCAGTATTCTGAATCCCATCCAACACATAAAATTAAATCAGCAGCTTACCACTGTTACAGAAGAAATAGAAGAACTGAAATCACGGAAGGAACAGCTAATCTTCCAGGCACAATGTTCTACCGATAAAGATATGACGAATCTATCCAAAAAATATGACCAGATGAATAAAAATCTGGATATCTTGGATTCTCAGGACACCTCGCTTAAAGAACAACTTGAAAAAGATGCTTCCGCTTTCCGTGAAGAATCATTTCGCCCTGATCCAGAACAATATACAGAATTGCTGGACACCAGAATCCAGATACGTCCTGATTTCCGGGATAAGCTGATTGAGCAGCTCAAGGGTGCTTTTGGTAAATATTATGACTATCACCGTCGTGATATTGCAGCCGATGAGGTGGATTATCTCAATGTGGAAGATCCTGATGTTTTCTCCCATCGTGCATGGGAACTTGAATATCAGAGAAAACAGGAGATGCGACAAAATCAGCCAGCTCGATCTAAGAAAAGGTCACATGATATGGAATTGTAATTCGATTCTTCTTTGAACCCTTATAAACACAAAAGCTGAACAAATGAGATTTTTCATCCTATCTGTTCAGCTTTTTGTTTACCTGTAAATCAATTCTTTTAACACAATCTCTTCTGCAACATTCCGGATATTGTTTACCGCTCTGACCCATTCCATCTGATCACGAGCTTTCAATTCTTCCGTAATACCCTGTTTCTCCATCATCTGGCACACCAGAATATCCATTCTCTCCTGTGCTTCATCGTCCACAAGATTCAGATGTTCCACCAGTCTGTCTTCCAACATATACAGTGAATACATTGCCGGACGATGCTCTTTCAGATATGTTTTCCGCATCATTCCATATTTCCCATAATGCGGTTCTTCATCTGTACTGACAAGATTCGGATAGTAAATTCCGTCTGCGCCAAGTGTGTAGGTTCCACCCATTTTTTCAAATGTGCTTTTCATGTGTTATTCCTCCTTGAAATCAGCGATGTCCTTAGATCATCGCATAATATTTCAGGGCAGCCTTGATAGCATCTTCTTTCTCTTTCGGGCATTGTGGAACTCTTGCATTTTCTGATTTTGGAAGATTATAGTTTTCTCCCACTTCAATTCCACATTTGCGTTTTACCTGAGAAATATATAAATTTGAAACCTTCAAGCCAAATTCTTTCAACACATAATCTTTGATTTCCTGATAGGTTGCTTTCAACTCAGCACTGGTGGCATCCAGCTCGTCCAGGTCTAAGTCGATCTCTATCGTGTCATCTGGTTT
>CAVBMG010000172.1:0-8128 GCA_963596435.1 Agathobacter sp. | reverse complement strand
ATTACCACATTTTTATTGAAATGTCAATGTATTCCATGTAAAATATAATTGAGTTTTTACGTGCATACGCGCGGTGAGTTGGGCTATAACTTAGCTAAAGTCCGATTTGCGGCGCCTATATAACTTAAATCGACAGCAGCAGACTAATTGATTATTTAGCATCCATATCGAATTGGTTATCCTAAGTCCACGATTTGGTAAGTGCTAAACATAAACAGATATCAGATATACAAAAAGTATATTCTGCAGGGAGTATAGATGAGAAAAAAAGCATTTACATTACTATTAGCCGGAAGCATGTTTATGCTAAGCCTTACAGGCTGTTCGGACAATACACCAAACAGGGTACAGCTTGTTGAAAAAGGAACACAGGAAACAGTTAAGCTGACATTTTTTGGAAATAAAGCAGAAGAAAGTAATGTGCATGTGATTGAGAATATCATGAGTGAGTTTATGCAGGAGCATCCTGACATTATCATTACTTACGAATCCATCAAGGGAACGGATTATTATGATACCCTGGAGAAGCGCATGGAAACCGGCAACGGGGATGACATCTTTGTGGTTGACCATGATTCAACCATAAAGCTTCAGCAGCAGGGAAGGCTTGCAGATTTGACAGGCTTATCTACCATCGACCTATATACAGAGGAAATCAAGGAACAGTTCATGCATGAGGATGGTATCTACTGGCTGCCGACTGCTGTATCTGCATTCGGACTTTACTGTAATGCGGATCTGCTTAAGGAACACCAGCAGAGCATACCGACTAACTTAGATGAATTCGAAGCTGTATGTGATTATTTCGTTGAAAAGGGCATTACACCTGTGGTTGCCAATAATGACATTTCCCTAAAGACCTTGGCAATCGGTGCCTCTTATTATGACAAATATAAAATTGCAGAGGAAGGGCAGTATTTTAAAAGCTTAAATTCCGGGGAAATAGGCTTTGGAGAAAGTCTGTCAGAGGGCATCACCTTAGTGGATGAAATGCTTCAGAGGAAATATGTGGATGCGGATGCCGCACGGGATATTAAGAAAACCTCAGATGATCTGGAGACCTTTGCCAAAGGTGAAAATCCGTTCATGCTGACCGGTGTATGGGCATCGAATCGTCTGAAAAGCGATTATAACGCAGAGTTTAATTATGAGGTTGTACCGCTTCCTATTCTCGAAGACGGCTCCATGATAGTAATAAATCCTGATATGCGTCTCGCGGTAAATGCAGACAGCGAGCATATTGAAGAAGCAAAGCAGTTCGTGGAGTATTTCACACAGGCTGAAAATCTCTATGAGTTTTGTGAGGACCAGTGCTCAATATCACCGCTTAAGGACGGAAAATCATCTTCTGCCAAGGAGATTCAAGCTGTAATTGAGTCCTACAAGGATGGAAGGATTGTAATAGGTTCTGACTATCGGCTAATATTGCCTATATGGGATTGGACGAAGGATGCAGTGCAGGAACTGTTAAACGGCACATCTAAAACAGCGGTCTTAGAAGAGCTTGATACAGAAGCAAAAGAGTATCTGAGTGCAAATGATTAAGGAGAACAGTTTGTCAAAGAAATATTCGATTAAAAGAAGAGGATACTCGCAGATTATAGCCATGGCAACAATGGTTATGCTTGTGGTGGTATGCTACGGAATATATTACGTAAACTCTGTCAGTAATGATCTGTGGGGAAGCTCTGTTAATACGATTATGGAGAGCTCTAATCGTGCAGGAAATATGATTTCCGGCAAGATTGATTCGGAGCAGTCAATACTCATAAGACAAAAAGAAACACTCGAGTCAATGACTTCCTCTGATACAGACAGGATAGATGCTGCAATGGATATATTTGATTCAAGTGAATATCCAATAGCACTTATCATAGGTGACACCATTTACCCGAAAAACAGCTCCTATACTTTTGAAAATTTACCGGATACCAACGGTCAGGATGCTGAAATCATTGCGCCGTATATCAGTGAAAACAGCGGAGAACGGGTGATTGCACTTGTGCATAAGCTGACCTTTAAGGATGGTATGCAGGGCACTCTCATAAGAGAGATAGCGGTAAACAGTCTGAATGATGCATTTTCAGTCAGCTTCCTGCGCGGCCGCGGCCATTCTTATCTGATTAATAAAGATGGGGATATCCTGTTCCGTTCTACGACGGCAAGAGGAAACAAGACCTCAGCTAACATATTTACAGTTTTGAAAAATGAAGACCAAAATGAGAAAACAGCAATAGACGAGATTGCAGGAATCGTGGCAGACGGTAATTCCGGCTGGGCAGTATTTACATATAACAATGAAAATAACCTGTATTATTTCTCACCGGTACAATCGACTGACTGGTATTTGGTATCCGTTGTGCGCGATGAGGTACTTACCGTCCAGACTGAGCATATTTTGCTGAGGACATTTATCCTGGTTGGCATCATCCTGCTGGGCTTTGCGGCACTTATCGGGCTGCTTATCTATAGAGAGCATCAGAATCTTAAACTGCTTGAGAATGAAAATACATTTGAAAAGCAGATGCTTATTGAGTCTAATTCCGAGGTTAAAACAATCATACTCGGTATTAATCCGAACAAGGATACATATAAGCTTCTCTCGGCTGCTCCTGATGAAAAACGAAGACAAACAGCGCCGGGAACAAGGTATTCTGAGCTTGTATCGGTTTTTGAGGGAGACATAGACGAAGCGTATCGTGAGGAATATAAAAAACGCTTTAGTATTAACAATCTAAAGGAAGTAGTTAAGCAGCAGCATAATAATGAATATTATGAGTTTACGGTAAGCATAAACGGGGAAAAGCACTGGATAGGTGCCGAGGCGGTTGCAGTTCATCCGTATAATCATGACAGCGTGATTGTGTATTCAGAGAGAATTATCGATGCAGCCAAAAAGGAAGAGGAAGAAAGAAGACAGGTCCTTGAGAATGCTCTGAATATGGCACAGCAGGCCAATCAGGCTAAAACAACCTTCTTAAACAGTATGTCTCATGATATCAGGACGCCTATGAACGCAATCATTGGCTTTACTGCGCTTGCAGCTGCACACATAGATGATAAGGAACAGGTTGCAGATTATCTTCAGAAGATATCCACCTCAGGCAACCATTTATTATCACTGATTAATGACATCCTTGATATGAGCCGTATTGAGAGCGGCAGCATGAAGCTTGAAGAAAAGCGCATACATCTTCCGGAGGTGCTTCAGGATATAAGAACAATAGTTCAGTCAGATGTTGATGCAAAACAGCTGGATTTCTTTATTGATACGACTGACATTGTAAATGAGTTTGTCTTATGCGATAAGCTGCATTTTAGTCAGATTATGCTGAATTTACTGAGTAATGCGGTGAAATATACGCCTTCCGGCGGAACGATCGGCATACGTGTGTTCCAGAAACCATCTGTCAGAGCAGATTATGCATGCTATGAGTTCCATGTCAAGGATACAGGCATAGGCATGAGTGAGGAATTCCAGGAGCATGTTTTTGAAACCTTTACAAGGGAGCAGACACAGACAGTCAGCGGTATTCAGGGAACCGGTCTCGGTATGGCAATAGCTAAAAATATCGTAGATATGATGGGTGGTACAATCTCTGTCAACAGTAAGGCTGAGGTCGGAACAGAGTTTATTGTCACGCTGCAGTTTAAGCTTTGCAAAAAAGCAGACATGTGCAGCATTTCGGAAGAGACAGCTGCCGTACAAGCAGAAATCAATCTAAAGGGCAAGAAGGTCCTCCTTGCGGAAGATAATGTACTAAACAGGGAGATTGCCACAGCGGTATTAGAGGATGCCGGAGTCATGGTCACCGGTGTTAAAAACGGAATAGAAGCAGTCGAGGCAATTGCAGTCTCAGTACCGGGTCAGTATGATCTTATCCTGATGGATATTCAGATGCCGCTTATGGATGGCTATACGGCAACGAGAGAGATTCGTACATTAAAGGATTCTGCAATCGCAGATATTCCGATTATAGCACTTACAGCCAATGCTTTTGATTCAGACAAGAAAAAGGCATTAAAAACAGGCATGAACGGATATGTAGCGAAGCCAATCAGCGCTGAAAAGCTGATGGAGGCAATGAAGCAGGTATTATCCTGATACAGATACGTGAAGATACAAAGAGGAACAGTGATGAGTTTATTGCATAGAGAACAGGAGAAGAAAAGTAAACGGAGAATTTTGTTTGTACATGGCTTAAGAAGCATATTATTGCTTGCTGTGATTCTTATGGCAGGCATGCTGTACGGATGTGCGAACAGCAATTCCGATGCTGATGAGAGCAGCTTAGAAAGGATTATTATCGGAATTGATAAATATGAACCATATACTTATCTTGATGCTAACGGCAATTATGCCGGAGTGGATATTGAAATTGCCAAACTGGTATTTAACAAGCTGGGTTATGAGCCAGAATTTAAATTCATAACATGGAGTGAAAAGAATGATAATCTTGCAGACGGAACCATAGACTGTATCTGGAGCTGCTATTCCATGAATGCAAGAGAAAATGATTATCAATGGGCAGGTCCTTATCTGTATAGTCGTCAGGTTATAGCGGTCAATACTGACAGCGATATCTATACCTTCAGCGACCTTCAGGATAAGAGAGTGGGTGTACAGAACACAACAAGAGCGGCAAACCTGTTTCTGCATACAATAGATTCAGCTCTGCCTAAGGTAAAGGAAGTAAATTGCTTTGCCACAACAGCGGATATGTTTGCTGCACTCAGAAAGGGATATGTAGATGCTATTTCAGGGCATGAGGCGCTGCTGAATGAATTTATTGCAAGCGGAAAAGGCAGGTACAGATTGCTCGAGGAAAGCCCGCATATCTCAATGATTGGAATTGCCTTTGAAAAGGGAACGCATGTTGAGCTGACCAGTGATATAAACGTGATAATAGAGGAAATGAGCAAAGACGGCACGATTGGAAGCATAGCAGAAAAGTATGGTCTTGATAAGACACAGGTAGTAGTTGGAGGGAATACGGATGAAAAATAAAAATATATGGAAGACGTCCGGACTGCTGCTTATTTGTCTTATTATGGCTTGTACAGTTATCTGGTGGGTTTTCACTGCAGCTGCCAGGAAAGAGCTTAATAATACGCTGAATGAGACAAACTCCGCAGCCAAGCTTAAGCTTCAGAATTATGAATACTATACTGCAAATGACAGAGTGAAAAGTCTTGTTCGTCTGCTTGATAAATCAAAGGAGCTTAGACGTGACATTTCCACTGAGGAACAGTACGGACAGCAGGAATTGGATGAATATGTTTCGGAGCAGCGATTAAGCGGTGCTTTTATAATAGATGCTGACCAGAATATGCTGCTTGAGAGTGCCAATGATACGGAGCTGGATGCAGAAAAACTGTGGAAGATGATTTCAGACAAAAACTATATAAGTGATGTACTGGAACACCCTGAAGAAACCTATACGGAGAGAGTTACCGTTGACGGCAGAGAATATGATATAGCTGTAGTGCCGCAGCAGAATAAAAAGGGGCTGGTAATTGCATATTCTGAAAGAAATGATAATGTATTAGGGGATTTGACCATAGATTCGGTCTTTTCTGATTTTTCACTCGGCTGGAATGGTGTGATTATCGTATGCAAGGAAGATGCTGTGGTCAGCACTAATCAGCCTAAATTACTGGGTATGTCAGAGCAGGAACTGCAGAACAGTATCAATGACATCCATGAAGAAGATGAGGGAATTATCAAGGCAATTGCCAATAATAAAGCATGGTGCGGACAGAAAGACAAGATGGGAGAATATGTTATATATATATTCTTTCCGGCGGACAAGGTTTATATGACACGTACTGTTGTCTGCATAATGTGTGCAGCAATAACCTTATTTATCTTTTTGATTGTTATGCTTATCTACAGCAATGCAGAAAGAGAAACACTGAAACAGAGCCAGAAGCGTCTGTGTACCATAAATGCACTTGGAACGGCATATTCTTCGATTGTATTATTAAATCTGGAAACACAAAGGACAGAGATTATCAAAAAATCAGAGGATGGTATAATAGACTCGGAGGAAAATTGGCTGTCCAAGGGCGAAGCTGAACAACATGTAAGAGAATTGCTGACGACAAATTATCAGGAAGAATTTTTAAAATTCATTGATACAGATACCATAGACCAGAGAATGAAGGGTCAGCGCTCACTTACCTGTACCTATCAGCTTGTAAGCGGGAAATGGATTCTTTCTGTACTGGTGCCGCAGAAGCTTGATGAAAACGGAAAAATCACTGCTATCCTAATAGCAAACAGAGATGTCACAGCGGATAAAGAACAGGAACTGGAACAGGAAAGTGAATTAAGAGATGCGCTTGCAGTTGCAGAGCATGCGAGCAAGGCAAAATCCACCTTCTTAAGCAGTATGTCACATGATATCCGTACGCCTATGAATGCGATTATCGGATTTACCGCATTGGCGCAAACACATATGGATGATAAGGTCCAGGTTCAGGATTATCTGTCAAAGATCAGTACCTCAAGTACACATTTGTTGAGCCTTATCAATGATATTTTAGATATGAGCCGTATAGAGAGCGGTACTGTGAAGCTTGAAGAAAAACCTGTACATATTCCGGATGTGCTTCACGATCTCAGAGCCATGATACAGGGCCTGGTTAATTCCAAGAGCCTCAATCTCTATATTGATGCACAGGATGTGGTAAATGAAGATGCAATAGCAGATAAGCTGCGCTTGAATCAGATACTTTTGAATATCATAAGCAATGCTATCAAATTCACGGAGCCCGGCGGAGATATCATCGTACGCATTCTTGAGAAGCCCTGTGAGATTAAGCATTATACTACCTATGAGATATCTGTTAAGGATAATGGTATAGGTATGTCGGAGGAATTCCTTGCACATGTGTTTGATACCTTCTCAAGGGAACAAAGCTCAACCATAAGCGGTATTCAGGGAACCGGACTTGGCATGGCCATCACGAAAAATATAGTTGAGATGATGGGCGGTGAGATAAGAGCAGAAAGCGAAGAGGGCAGGGGCTCTGTATTTACAGTTACACTGAATCTGCGTCTTGCAAACGAGCCGGTACAAATGGAGCCGATACCTGAGCTGCTTGGCGCAAGGGCACTTGTGGTAGATGATGACCTCAATACCTGCAGAAGCGTCAGCAAGATGCTGCGTGATATTAAGATGCGTCCGGATTGGACGGCATCCGGAAAGGAAGCAGTAGTCCGTGCTCAGGATGCAGCTGACATGAAGGATGAGTATAAGGTCTATATCATTGACTATCTGATGCCTGATATGAATGGTATTGAGACTGTCCGCAGAATCAGGAAGGTTATCAGCGAGGATGTTCCGATTATAGTACTTACTGCATATGATTGGACAGATTTCGAACATGAGGCAAGACAGGCGGGCGTCACGGCCTTTGTATCAAAGCCGATCTTCATGTCTGAGCTTCGTAACGTGCTGACTCAGCCTGTAATCAGTGACTCAATAACAAAGGAAGCTGAAAATACAGCTGAGGAGAATACTGAGAAAAAGATACATGATTACAGCGGCAAAAGAATCCTGCTTGCAGAGGATAATGAGCTGAATCGAGAGATTGCTACTGCAATTTTAGAAGAAACCGGTATGATTATCGATAGTGTTGACGACGGAGATGCTGCGGTTGCGGCTATTGACCAGGCGCCTGCAGACAGGTATGATCTTATCCTTATGGATATACAGATGCCTAAGATGGACGGATATACTGCTACCAGAGAGATCAGAACCCTGTCTGACAACAGAAAGGCTAATATACCGATTGTGGCAATGACAGCCAATGCCTTCGAAGAGGATAAGCAGCTGGCTTATAAGGCTGGCATGAACGGACATATCATCAAGCCTATAAGCTTAGAAACAATAGCTAAGGTTCTTGATGAGATATTTGCAGGAAAGAGCTTAACCTGAATTATTCACAGAGCCATGTGCTTGACTTATTAACAAGCCATAACCCGCTGCTGAGTTCGCGATTGCCTTCCAACAAGGTAACTCCACCTAAAAATGGGTATAGTATCCCTGCTACTTCAGATACGACAGGTTTCATGTGAAGAAATCAAGGTTCATGTATGGCGGCAAGGCCGCCGTTAACA
>CAVBMG010000171.1:0-8458 GCA_963596435.1 Agathobacter sp. | reverse complement strand
TCCTTTCCCCTTTCTCTTTCTTCGAAAGGTAGTTTGATTCATTTCTATTATACCATAGATATGCAAGGATATGCGGAACATACTACTGTAAAATGAATTTTACGCCCCTACAACCGTCAAAACGATTGTATAGGACTCATTTCTTTTGAATGAATAACATCTCTAATTCTACAACTCTAATTTGCATGTCTTGTTGTGTCTGACAAAAAGAGACATCTTCATTTGAACTAAAATATCTTGCCTTGTAAGTTACTAAATACTTCTTGTTTCTTTTCCTCCGTAGCCTCTGCATAGATGTCCATGGTTGTCTGAATATCAGCATGGCCCATGATTTCCTGGATGACCTTGAGGTTCGTTTCATTCTCGCAGAATCTTGTACAGAAGGTATGTCTAAGTACATGCGCCGAGAAGCTTGGCAGCAATACTGGATTGCGCTTTTCCTTCTTGGCCAACTTAGTTTCTTCCTCATTATAATTGTCTCTGATTCTGTGAAGGGCATTGTTGATGCATGCCGCATTGTAAACTCTGCCTTCTGAGGTCGAAAAGATAAAACCAGAATACCCATCTATCTCTTCGGTACAAAAGCCTAAACACTTCTGAATCTGATACTCTGTAAGAAATGCCTCCACCACTTCATCAATCATTGGAATGGTTCGTTCGCCTGCCTCTGTCTTTGGTGTCTGAATGTGTCTCTCACAATAGTTCTCACCAGGAACCGGTCTGTCTGACAGATTGTGGTTCACACTGATGACTCGCTTTTTGAAATCCACATCACACCAGCGAAGGCCCAGGCACTCTCCAATTCGCATTCCAGTACCAATAAGCACTGTTATGATTGGTACCCAGCCAGCATACTCTCGATTGGTAGTAATATACTTCATCAATGCATCCTGCTGTGGTTTGGTAAGCGCATGTCTCTTTGGTTTGTTCCAGAGTCTGCTTTTCTTGAGCTCGCCCATAACTCCGTCAGAAGGATTGATACGAATAATCTCTTCTCTAACAGCTAACTGCAGAGCTGGATGAATCGTATTATGGACAGTCTCAACTGTGTTAGGTTTAATCCCCTTCTCTGAAACCAGCTCATAATAGAATCTCTTAACATCTGTGTACTTAATAGATGAGAGCTTAAGCTTTCCAAAGGAATCTCTAACCAGATGCTCATACATATACATGTAATTTGCCTTGGTAGTATCCTTTAAGTTAAACTTCTGACTCATGTATCTGTCGTACATGTCATTGAGAGTCCACTTCTCAGCTGCGAAGGGATCCACTCCATCAAGGAGCTTCTTCTGCAAGTCCTTCTCTCTGTTTCTCAGATCAACCAAAGACTTTGCATAAATCGTGTGACGTTTACCGCATCGGTCTGTATAACCGTATGAGTAGCGCCCGTCTGATTTTCTGTAGCATTCCCCGGTTCTAAGTACATATCCGCGGGGATCCTTTCTTGTGCTTGCCATTCTTTCACCTCACTTATAATAGTGAGGAACAGCTTCACATTAGTCTTTCTTTCTCTGTTCTTTTTTCATCAGCATTTCAAATGCCTTCATAAGAACCTGTGACTTGGTCAGATTATACTTAGCGGCATACTCGTTAAGCTGCTTATCCTGTGCCTCGGAAAATCTAACTGTCGTCTTCTTGATTTTTGGTTCTTCGACCGCCGGTCTTCCGTGTCCTGCCATCTGTAAGCCTCCTCGTAATTATCTGTAATTATTATATTCCGTGTCCGACTTTTAATCAAGTAAAATTTGTGCTGTTCCTCTAAAAAAATCCAGTGTTTATGCGGTTTACACGGATTCCGTTAGTCTAATTTGCAGTTCTCTAAAATGAAATTATTGATTGCTTCCGTATCACACAGTATCACGCCGCGTACTTGGTAACGAGCCTCTGCATCACGAGCCAATTCGATGAATCTGTTACGACCCATGGAATACAAAATTCTTCCCTCATCGTACCTAACAAATCGCTTTGCACCTGCCTCTGAAACAGCGATTAAATCCTCTGGTGTTAACTGTTCTCTCTTATGTGCCATCTTTCTATACCTCCCATTTGTTATTCTCATATTCAAAAGCTAACTGTTCTTTAAGATCTGACTTCATGGCTGAAACCATATTTCTGATAGTATGCTCACTCATGTTTACACGATCACCAATCTCAACCATAGATACTCCAGCCAGAGCATCCTTTAATATAGAAGCATCTCTACTGCCAAGCATTACGATACCGGCATTAACAATTCCTAAATCCCTGCGCATCATATAGAGAATGTTGCAGTCTCTGATGTGATCCTCTGCAGTTTCATAATCAACCAACAGCGATTCAGGTAAGTAGTTCTTCTTAATAGCTGCCTCAATCTCAAGCTCGCAGTTACCAATTCTTTCAACTGGACTGCTAGGCATTCCGCCTCCCTGTACTCTTACGCCCAGGTCTCCAATCTCATCTCTGTGGGCCTTATCGATTTCATCTCTAATGCGGATGATCATCTTCTGCTCATAGCCCTTGATGATATCCGGGAATGCTGTGTAATTAAGGAAAATCATCCTTGTTCTCTTCTCTGGTGTTGCTGCACCATATTCATTTATAAAATTTGCTCTACGTGCCATCATATCCTCCTAAGTCAAAAAGCTGATGTTCGAAGAGCTAACCGGTTTGCTCTTTACATGTTTAATGATAAACGCTGATAAACGATACGTATTTAGTCAGAGTTCGTAGTAGACTACGAGCTCCTCGTAGTCTTCCGGCAATCAGAGACGTACCTCTGCGCTATAATATGAGGTCATTCAGGGCAAAAAAATAACTGCCAGACCATTAGATCTGACAGTGTTTCTTCTATATATTATGCGTTTATTCCAGCAAGACATTTCATCTGCGCAATAGCAAGCTTCTTCAATTCATCTGAACCAAGTGAATTGAATACAGAAAGCAGTTCCTCTTCAAGGGCTCCTGTTTCTGTTTCAACACCCTTCAAAATGTAATCGGTTGTAGTTTCTAATGCAGAAGCAATCTCAACAACCACCTGTCCCTTAAGCTCTGCCTTGTTATTCTCATAAGTTGAAAGTGTAGTCATTGGGATATAGAGCTGATCAGCTAATGCCTGCTGTGTAAGTCCCTTGTCTAATCTTGCCTTCTTGATTCTTCCACCTACTGTTGTAATATCGATATTCTTATTCATTCTTTCCTCTCTTCCTGACTGATAACCAGAAAAAGGGGATTGATTCAGTTTTCAGAAGCGCAAAAAAGAGACGCAAAAGAAAGACTCAGCTTTTCACTGATTATCTTTCTCATGCGTCCCTAGGATTACATCTCGCCTAGCATCAGACTAGAACCGGTACGATGTCTCCATATATCATGAGGCCCTCATGTAATTGTCTTTGTTTTAGCTTTCGCTATCTGATGATAACATTGGTTACATTTATATGAAGACTCTGCCTTCATTATCGACATGGGCTGCAACCTGGCCCTCTGTAATTTTCTTTAACGTGGAAACCTTCTTGCAGGTACAACATTTAATAATTATGCTTGGCAAAACCATAGCATCTGGATTACCTGTCACCGGGTATGCGATTCCCATACTTTTTCTGCATTTCCTGCAGTGAAACTTAATCTCTTGCATCATAACACCTTACTTTCATACAAAATTTCTGATTCTGTACTCGTAAAGGAAAAGGGAAATTGTCACCTTTGCAAGTTACTAAAGATCGTTGATCAATCGACCTTCGATGCCAGCAAGTTCCGACGCGTTCTTTGATACGCTGCCAGCATCGCCTTTTCATCTCCTTGTCATTAATCAATCGCGCCTACGTATATGGCACTTCCTCTTAATTCCCATAACTATTACCTCCTATAGAACATTTGTTCGTTTACAAATGCTATTATATGGAAGTTGACGGACAAAGTAAAGTGTATTGTAATGGACATGTACAATTTATCGTACCGCGCAATCTCTGTAGCCCTTGATTTTATGGCTTCTCAGGGAATAAGTCCTCAAAAGAAATTTTTAAATAAGCTAGTATTCTCCTAACAGTGCTCACCTTAGGATCGGCACCATCTTCCGACTCAAGTGCAATAATAGTCTTCCTATTCACACCTATAGCTTCAGCCAGTTCGTCCTGAGACAAACCGGCTGACTCTCTAAAATCCTTCAGCATTGATTTAACATGCTCCAATAAAATCACTCCTCGTATTAAAGAACGTATTCTGAAATCATTCTACCAATGGCTCCGATATCTACCTGGCCCTTGAACTCAAACTGCGCTGTAAATCCGCTTGAGAACATAAGGAACAGCTCTGAGTCTGGGAATAACTCTGCAAATCCAGGAGTCTGAATAGAGAAATACTGAACCTTTGAATAAGGCATTGTACTGAATGACTTTCTCTTACCTGTGATTCCCTGGACATCGATTGCAATGATTCTCTTGTTCGTAAATACAAGCTGATCTCTTACTGTCTGAAATGCATAAAGTACTTCCTCTCCATTAATGAGAAGTCCCTGCACCTCACCTCTGACTGAATCCTTGTTGATTGGTTTCAAGTTAAATACACTGTTCTGATTGAAATTAATTGCCATGAGATTATTCCTCCACTTCGTTTTTATTAGGATTATACGCTGCTGTTAACGATGGCTTATCTTCCCCCTCGTACTCCATAAACAGCTTGAATATATTTAACAATAGCTCGTCTCTATCGAAGCTACAGTTATCATAGTTCAGATGGACTCCGTCTTCAGACCACCCACATAAAAATGGTCTATCATCAACAGCCCCTCCTGCCTCTAAACAGTAATAGCCTGCTCTGTCATTCTCTATGTCAAATAAGGCATAAGCCTCATAACATAAAGGCTCCTCCTCAGGCTCTGGAAAAATGATTTTAGCTACAATGATATCCTTAATTCTAAATGGTTCAACCTTAATAGCTTCTTCTCCATAAGGATTCTCAACGCCTTCCTTCTGCATAACATCCTTAAAGATGTCATTAAGGATATTCTTCTCACCAACAATTGCACCCATAAAGCCAATACCTTCTTGATATAACAGATGAGGTATTAATCTGTGTTCAAACATATATCTAGCACTGTGAGTAGGTGAAACTGGTCTTTCCTGCTGGATTCTTTCCTCAATAGAGCCTTCAGCTATTACGTTTTCTAACCAACCTGCTTTGTCTCGATCCTCGAGTTCTAGATGACTTGTTATTTCGCCAGTAGTTCTATCAACCAATGTAGGTGCATCAAAACCTCCTATTGATTCTGACGCATCATTTATTGAAAAAATAAAAATATTCTCAAACTCCTGGTAGTTGTTGTTGACTCCTTAAATTAACATAATACTGATCTACTTGCCTGTCTCTGGAATGATCTGTATACTGTCATTAGTTTACAGAAAGAAAAAGGTCCCAGAGCACCCTCCCTGACAAGTTGTGTACTCTGAGACCATGGTCAAAAACCATGATTATTATATCAGACTACACACTGGTTCTCAAGGAGGATTTTGGTGTTTTTGTTGAATGCAGTGAGAACTCCCATTTATGCCCTGTCTGTCAGGGAATGCTCCGTTACAGGGACTCCCGCCTACGTATCCGTAAAAAAGAAGGCGGAACGAAGGAGCATCTGATGATCCGCAGGTTCCGATGTCAGAACTGTCATAGCTATCACAATGAACTTCCTGACTGCCTTGTGCCTTACAAACACTATGAGGCAGAGGTGATCGCCGGTGTCCTGGATGAAGTGATTCTTCCGGGAGATCTGGATTCTGAGGATTATCCATCTTTCAGTACCATGCTCCGCTGGCTTCAATGGTTCCGTGAAAACCTGCAGCGTATGGAAGGATATCTGCGGACAGCCGGATATCAGATACTGAATCTGGAAGAGAACTTCCTGTTTACCTCTGACTCGCTGCTCGACAAGATCAGAAATAGATATCAAAACTGGCTTGAACGGCTTCTCCGGCTGATCTATAACAGCGGCGGATTTCTGGTGCCAATCCGCTGGTAGACTTGTGCACCTGCTTTGGTTCGTCTGTCATACAGACTGATAGTATAGTGGTCTCAAAAGGAGGCAACTATAACTATGAGTACATATGAAACACTTACAAAACAGCAGTGGCAGGATCAGGAAGCCCTTCATCGTTTCCAGCTGATTTCACCACTTCTTCAGACCGGTCTAGATGATGCCAGACGCCTGCAGCTACGCAAAACGATTGCTGATGAGAACAACATTTCTGTTCGCACTCTTTACCGGTATGAAAAAGCTTTTGCAGAACAGCAGTTTGCAGGTCTCAGACCAGCCGATCGCGAAAAGCGACGTTCACAGGTTCTTCCGGAAAACTTCGAGTTCCTTTTGGAACAGGCGATCCAGCTCCGCAGGGAAGTGCCGGAACGGTCAGTCGCACAGATCATTTACATTCTGGAAGCAGAAGGTCTTGTGGCGCCCGGCATTCTGAAGCGATCGACGCTTGAACGCCACATATATCGGGCAGGCTATGGTCAGAAACAGATGAAGATGTACAAGGAGGCCAGAAACAGTTCTTCCAGACGTTTCTGCAAGCCCCACCGCATGATGCTGGTCCAGGGTGATATCAAGTATGGTCCAAAACTTCCCATTGGGAAACATGGTGCAAAGATACAGACCTATCTGTCCTCTGCCATTGATGACCATTCCAGATATCTGCTTTCCTCCCGGTTTTACGATAATCAGGAGGAATCCATCATTGAGGATACCTTCCATCAGGCCATCTCCAGATATGGAGTTTTTGATGCCTGCTACTTTGACAACGGAAGCCAGTACATTGCAAAACAGATCCAGTTTTCACTTGCCCGGTTGGGGATCCGTGTCATGCATGCAAAACCACGTTCCGGGAAAAGCAAGGGCAAGATTGAAAAGTTCCACCAGGTGGTGGATGACTTTATCCGTGAATCGAAGCTTAAAAATATCAGGACATTAGAAGAGCTGAACCGCCTCTGGGCAATCTATCTGGAGGAATACTATCATAAGCAGAAACATGCCGGTATCGCAGAATACTACGAAAGCCTTGGAGCCGCTGTTCCGGAAGAAGGGATCTCTCCATTACAGGAATGGAACCGGGACAGCCGTCCGCTGACCTTTCTGGATGCAGCGGTGGTATCAGAAGCATTTCTCCATCATGAGCAGCGGAAAGTCGACCGGGGAGCATGCATCAGTTTCCGTGGAAAACGCTATGAAACGAAACCTTCCCTGATAGGACACACAGTAGAGATCTCTTATGATCCGGCAGCCCCGGAGCAGATCACCATCTCCTATCAGGGAATGGAACCTTTTACTGCAATGCCGGTGATGATTGGCTCGTATTGCGATAAGAGTCCGGCTCTGCCTGCTTCCATGCAGGAACAGACACCTTCGACTTCCCGCTTTCTTGATGCATTGGAGGCACGTCATGAACAGAACCAGCGGCAGATGGCAGATGCCATTTCCTTTGCTGCGTATCGGAAGGAGGCGGATGACTGATGTATGAATCATTCTTTAGCATGGAACATACTCCGTTTGTACGTGATGTTCCACCGGAAAAACTGTATGAATCCAATGCGTTCCGCGAGACCCTTGGGCGATTGTCCTATGTGGCAGACCGTCAGATGTTTGCCGTTGTAACTGCTGATCCCGGATGTGGTAAATCAACTCTGATCCGCCGATTTTACTCGGAACTGCCGAAAGAGGATTATATCGTTCTGTATCTGTCGGATTCAAAGCTGACACCACGATGGTTTTATAAAGGTCTGCTGGATCAGTTAGGACTGGAATCCCGTTTCTATCGCGGTGATTCTAAGCGTCAGCTTCAACAGGAGATCGAGATCATCCGGGGAGTGCAGCACAAAAAGGTCGTCTGTATCCTTGATGAAGCACATCTGCTTGAAAAGGAAACACTGGAAGAATTCCGATTTCTGCTTAACTACAGATTTGATTCCATGAGTCCTATGGCTGTTGTCCTGGTCGGGCAGACCGAACTCTGGGAAAACAAGCTGAAGCTGCAACGATATGCAGCTATTCGCCAACGAATCGATATGTATTGTACCCTGCCACATCTGGATAGGTCTGAAACAGAACAGTATATCGCAAGCCATATGGATTACTCCGGATGTACCCAGGAGGTCTTTACAGCCAAAGCGCTGGATGAAATTCATAAAGCATCAGCCGGAATTCCACGTATGGTTAATCGGATCTGTGAAAAAGCTCTTATGTATGCATTTCAAAACCAAAAGCACCTGATCGATGATTATATGATCAAGTTTGTCGTGGAGCATGAGATGCTTGGAAGCATAACAACGTAAAACTATTGCCGCCTGAACTCAGGCGGCAGCCCTGCTGGGCTGATGACAGAAAACCAGTCAATCTGATGACAGTTCGTGTGAGCAAGTCAGCGACAGCTCATGAGGTCAGTAACAGGTAGTAATCATAGTTTTCATTTCGTTGTAAAGCCTTTACTACGGCCTGCATAAA
>CAVBMG010000170.1:0-9463 GCA_963596435.1 Agathobacter sp. | reverse complement strand
TTTCTGCCATACAAAATAGTCACCGGTAGAACCTTTCGTTCCACCGATGACTTTCTTAAAAATCACATATTATTCTACATTCAATTTTTTTCTTTTGCTGTAGATTACAATAATTCCCAGTGCAGCCAAACTACATATACACAGACTTCCCCAAAGCACAAGATGACTTTCGTCTCCTGTCTTCGGTGCAGTAACAACAGTATCTGTTGTTGACTGATAAGCAGGGATTGTTATTTTCAGAACCTCTCCGGCTGCTGTATCAGATGTCTCCTTTATACGAATCCATACCTCTCCAGCACTTAATCCTGTAATTTCCGTTCCTGTAACAGATGTCCACGTCTTGCCGCCATCTGTAGAATATTCCATCGTACTATCCACACCTGTTATCTTGCCATCTGTTCCGGTGGTGTTTGTAGGTGCTGTATATTTGATCTTTGAAGAACTTGGTGCTGCAGGTCCTGTCTTTTTGGATGTATCAGTTTTTCCACTGTTTCCGGTATCTGCCTTGCTGTCACCATTTCCACCACCGCTGTTTTTGTATTCCGGTACTGTCACTACAACGCTGGCTCCTGCATATGTGTCGTTTGTCTCTTTCACCCTGATTGAGACACTTACACCACCTGCAAGTCCTGTAATTTCCGTTCCAGTCACGGGCTTCCATGTAGTACCACCATCTGTGGAGTATTCCATTGTTGCATCTACACCGCTTATCTTGCCATCTGTTCCGGATGCACTCGTTGGTGCTGTAAGAGTGAACTTTGATGAATCTGGCGCTGCAGGTCCTTTTTTCTTATCAGCAGAAGGGGCTGTATATTCCGGAATTACCACTGTTGCACTCTTACCTGGATTAACTGTAGTAGTTCCGGCAATTCTTACAAGTACCTTGCCTGCTTTTAGTCCGGTAATAGGATTAGCTGTTACCGGAGTCCAAGTGTTTCCGTTATCTGTAGAGTACTCCATTGCTGTGGTTACTCCACTGATCTTTCCGTCACTTCCGCCACTTGTAGTAGGTGCTGTCGGTACAAGTCCGCTCGGTGCATCCGGTCCGTCTGCCTTGCTCTTTGGCTCAGCAATTCCATATACTGAAAATCCGCTTGCGTAGATATAAATATATCCATCTCCTATATAGAAGCTACCATCTGTATAACTTCCACTTGGCTGTGTACTCAGTTTTGTCAGTTCAGAAGCTACTCCACCATGATATCTGATTATACTGAGATTCTCCTTTGTTGTATCATAAGGAACTGCTATTTCAAGAACTTTTGTATTAATACTTCCGATATTAGTCTCTGAATCTGAGGCATCTGCTTCTGTCAGATTCTTAGTTATCTTAAATAAAGACATATCAAGCAGTGTATCCACTACATAGCCTTTTTCGGCTGCTATGCTATCTATCTGATCAGCTCCAGTACTTGTTGTGTCAGCACTCTGAACCTGAAGCTTTACAGTGACGCTCAGTTTTCCTGCTTTAATGTTGCTTATCTCATCTGCTGAAATAATATTTGTATCCTCAAGAATATCAGTAAGTCCTTCTACTGCAACAGGTATTACATCATCTACAACCCTTACAATACTCTTAAGCTTGCCTTCCTTAATGGTAAAAGATACTGTGTTCGCACTTCCATCTCTGACAGTAATCATTTTTGTCTCAACAAATTTGCCATCAGTTGTACGAATCACCGCATTATATACACCATCCGGCAGATTCTTAAAAGCATCAGATGTATATACTCCACTGTTTGTGATTCCATTTGCCTGCGTTGTAGCAATAATATTGTTGCCCTTCTCGATGGTAATCACCGCATTCCTGCTCTCTGTCAGTTTGCTTGTGATATTGACAGTGATACTTCCTGACGGCAATTCCTGTGTTTCTGTCGTTACATTAATGGTATTTGCGTCCACTGTCTCCGATGATGTCCCATCTATATAAGTAACAAATGCATGTACCTCATATGTCTCTCCAGTGCCAAGTGCATTTGCCGTCAATATATTGACTGCACTTACCGTATCCGCCTTTAAGACTGTCCAGCTCGTGTCTCCGGCTTTTCTGTATTTAATACCTGTTTCCTTTATACCAGCCACTGCATCCGCATCATTATGTACCTCTATCGTAAAAGAGTTCTTGCTGATAGCTGTCACAAAAGCCTCCGGTGCTTTTTCTGTGAGGAATACCAATCCATCAGAAGAAATATATGTCTTATTGCCTGATGTATCTGTAATAAGTGCATATACCACATAGCTACTAGTAGGTTCCAGATTAAAGCCATTCTCCGGATAAGATTTCCAGTCATCTGTTCCAATTGCCTTTACCTGTTCAAGTGTAAGTGCTGATGCTGATGCATAATACTGAACAGATGATACTGCCAGATTATCATCTGCCTCAATCGTTACAGTCTTGGTCATCTTAAAAAGCTTATTAAATGTAACTGTATTAAGGAATGTATTCCATGTATTAGTTTCGATCTTAATGATTCCTGTAGGTGCCTCTGTATCAGCTTCTTTTTTTACCTTTACGGTTACACGATTCAGTTCAGAAGCATTTACAGTCTGGATTGCAACAGCCTCTGCAAACTCAGTTGTCAGTGTCTGCGTAGGAGCAGCCCATGACCATTCATCCGGAAGCGTGATATCACTTACAGAAGTCTTGTCGAATGACGCTACATATTCCCTGCCTGTGTATGGATCATCTTCGTTCTTTGTGAGGGTTATGCTAGTACCATTGTCTGCCGCATAGACAGGAATGGCTGCCGTTACATTTCCTCCAATCATCATTGCCGCTAGGGCAAAACATAAAAATCTTTTCTTCATCTTGCCCTCCTAATCTCTATCCGTAACTGTTGTTGCCGTAAATATAAGAACATCTGAATAAGTTCCGCCAGGTACTGCATTCCAATCATCTTGACTTACATAAACACCAAGTCTTATAGTTTTATCAAGCCACTTTCTTTGCACTGTTATCGTATTATCTGTAGCACTTTCGGAAGTCCATGAAAGATTCTTCAATGTATATGGAATCCCCCGTGACTTATCTTCATTCACAAACTTAAAGTTATCTCCATTCTGTGATGAGATTGAGACCTCAATTGCATCCCCATCTGCCAAGGTTCCGGAAATTTTCAATCCATTCTTTAATTCCGTTGTTCCATAATCAGTCACAGATGTAGTTGCCGGAATCGTAATAGTATAATCGGTTTTCACCGGTATATTTACTGTAACAGTTGAGGTGCCCCCGGCGGCATTTGCGGTAATATTGCCTGCCAGAATGATAGCTACAGCTGTACATACAGCAAGTCCTTTTATTTTATAATTTTTCATCTGACAGCCTCCTTTCATTTAGTCATTCGGTTTATTATAAAAAGCTTTCCATTTATTCCGCTATAATAGTCACTTTTATCGCTGCACCATTAAGCTGTGACTGATCTTTTAATGAATAACAGTCATATTTCAGCGTTACATCAGAGTATGTTCCCTTCTCAAGAGTCTTATCCAGTTCAAGGCTTGTAAATGCCATTCCAGGCTCCAGTAAATCAGAAGTCCAGATAGTTGTTCCATCCTCTAAGATGAGGCTTAACTTGAAGTAGCATGTATTCTCTTCCGGATTATGTAAGGTAATCTGCTGTGTCTTCTTACCCGCCTTAAATGTAAAGGTATCATATCCCGGTACAGAGATACTGTCTGATTCTGTCACATCGCTGTAATCCTGATCCTCTGCATACTTGCTTACATCACCCGCAATCTTGGTCTTGCCATCATCCGATGATTTATTAAAGAAACCACCTATCGCAAGTCCTACTATAAGAGCCGCTGCTATCAACAATATGTAAATTGTAATGCGAACTGCCTTGTTATTCTTATAAACTGCCACTATCTTACCTAATAAATTATTGTCGTTATTGCTGGAAGAATTCTTCTCCTGCATATTGTCTGGCACCTTCTTTCAATGTTCTCATATGTGCTATAAAACCACCTGATTTTAAGTAATTATGCACAAGATTATTTTACTATGAAATATCTGTAAATTCAACAAAAATATGTATACTGGCAATGCAAAATGCAAATATATATTTACCCTTTGATGCAAAAATTCAGACGGCATTATACCGTCTGAATTCATATCTACACTATGCTAATCTGTTGTTGTCCCATCTATGCCAGTTGAACCTGCTGCACCAGTATCTGTGCTACCCTCAGTATCCGTTGTATCTATCGAACCAGACACATCATCACCTGTAGCTGTAGTGCTTCCACTTGTCCCATCAGCACCTGCTGAATCCGATAAATCCGCATCAGTTCCTGAGGCATTTTCAGTTGCTCCGCCTGTGCTTGTCGTATCAGATACATTACTATCGTCACTTAAGCCACTTACAGATGTATCACTTACAGCATTTATATCATTAACTATCGTTGTATCATCTTCATTGTCTACACTGTCTGAACTTTGCAATCCACTCACCGAAGCACTCCATGTGATGGTATCTGTATATTCACCTGTCGGAGTACTGTCTGAATAACCAGTCAGCTTAATTCCGCAACTCCATGTTTCACCATCAGGACTTGTAATTTTATTAAAATTTTTAAATTCATATTCTGTTGTTGTTTCAGTACTGTTCTCGTCATTATATATACCATATCCAACTTTATTGTCACCAGACACCAAATTCCAAGAATTGTCACTTTTTACCGTTACTGTCACATGATCTATATTGGTACTGCACCCCTTAACAGTAACTTCCAAAGTATTAAATCCAGTTGCATCAGACACCGTCGCAGATGTAGGAATAACCAAAGTATAGCTATCTGCTGTTATCGTAGTCTCTTCTGCTGAAACAGGCATCGATACTGCAAATGCACCTGTCATCATTGCTCCTGCCATTGCTATTGCGATAAATTTATTCTGCTTCGTAGCCTTGTCCTCCTTTTATATTAAATCAACTATTTTCTTTCGCCCTACTAATATTTTTAACTTATCACAAAATGCTCAAAATAGCAAGAATTTTAACTTTTCCAGCGCATTTTCCCAGTGCATATTGTTATGCATATCCGACACTTCCTGCGTTGTTACAGACAGAGGTTATTTACAGTTTTTTCTCGACTGTCTTTACAGCCTGTGCTTCCATCATCTTGTTATGTTCCTCAAGCATAAGCTTGAAATTGGATATAAAGCTTACGATTGAAATATCCTTTACATTGCTGTCGTTGATATGTGTACTCTTGTCCTCATCAATCGCCTGCATATAGTAGCCAAGAATCTGTGGTGCAGTAAATCTTATGGTCACGCTGTTACCACTAGAATTTGCCACTGCTCCTGCCATGCTGCTGGCTGAACCATTGGAGCTGTTGGAGCTGAAGCAGAGGAAACCGCCGCCTTTAGAAGCATGCTCTTCCACACTCTCTGCAAATGAAGATGATACCGATGTAGTAGATGTGAATTTGATAGACACATCCTTTGCGATTACAAATGCTACTGGAAATGCAGCGAATACGCTGTCATTCATCTCATTAAATCTCTTTCTGACAGCTGCTTTATCTGCATCATTGAAACCGACATCTGCTCTAGGCGCAATCTTTTGTCCGGAAAAGCTGAACATATCCTGTGACAGCTTAAATACTCCCGGATCAAACCACGATCTTTCAATCTGCACCTTAGCCACATTCATTCCGACCTGCACCTTCATATCTGATTGCTCATCATGGGTTGCCGCAGTTGAACTTGAAGATGAGCTGCTCGTCGAATAGCCACCGATGAAAAACGATACCTTAGTATTGTTTGTGCTGCTTTCCGAAGATTCGCTGCTTGAGGTCTGTAATGCAGACATGCTCGTTTCCATCATAATCTGTGTGAAATAATCGTCACTCTTATTTGGCATTACATCTCCGGTATTTGCCTCACTCTTGACCAATCCCGTATCCTCTTTATTGGCAGCCCTTGATATAATAATCTTGTTCTTTAAGTCTTCGATTTCACTATTCAGACCTTCAAGATTGCTCTGCAAAGGTATCAATAGTCCTCTAAGTTGCGCCTTATTCTTGTTCTCTGTCCACTCGATTGCCGCTTTGACACATTTTGTTCCTGCAGTAACCGCCTGTGACTGTGCCTCACAGCACTTCTTTGCAGAATCACCGATCAGATTGAGCATATTGAGAACCTGTGCTCTGTCAATCTTTTTGTCTTTTCCGTCCTCTTTGCCTACCACACGTTCTACCGCATCGGCATCAGGCAATGCTGCGTCTGTATTTTCTGAATCTACACACATATCCACGATAGCACTTGCGATTCCAAGACTTCCGGCAAGATTTGCACCGACACACTTTGTAATATTCTCATCATAGCTGGCGTTGGCTTCTGCGTATGCTTTTTTTGCATCATTCAGTTTCTCATCTGATGGAATGGTTGAAATCAATCTGTTAATTTGCCCCAGTACATTCTTTCTCTGTAGCTGTAAGGTTCTGAGGCTCTGTGAAAGTGCCGCCGGGCTTTCCAGCAAATCCACTCCGGTAAATGATGACTCCAGAAGATTAAACCATTTTGCAGGATAAAGGCTTACAGGATAGACATATCCTCCCTCCGGATTCAGTTCCTCTACCATACTTAATGTAGAACGAGCCTGCTCCAGTTCTCCACCAACACCACAGTTTAAGATTGCATTGATAATATTCATGTCATCAGGCGAGAATACATTTAGCACTCTGCCAAGTTTTTCTTCCAAGTGGACACGTTCTGTCTCTGCTACTGCTCCATACCAGTCCAGATACTTATCCTCTCTTGCAACCGGATCAATAATCTGGCTCTCAAGCTCCGCCCTCTTTTCTACCTGTCTGAGACTCCATTTTGATTTTTCTTCCACATAATCATTGTAGAGACGGTAAAACACCTGTTCCACATTCATATTGTCTACGATACCATCTCCAAAATCATAGGCATATGGTGTCATCAGTACTTTTCTAAGCTGGTTCTTTAATTCAAAGAGATCCTTATTCAGCTTTGGCGAAAGCATACTGAGTGCCGTCTTATACTGGTTCGGAAGCATCTTTCCATTATCTGCCGCCGCAATGAATCCCGCATCATAGAGCTTATTCACAAGCTTTGACTCGTTTGCCTTGACATGAGCAGGCTTTGGACCAGAGATATCATATTTGAATTTCTCCGGGTCTACAATGGTTCCCGGAAGGGTAAGACACAGGTATTGATTGGCAGTATCGCCTCCGATTACACTGTTAATCTTATCATAGAGAATTTCCAGAAATCCTTTGCTTGCAACATCTCCCGGTGTCGTTGTCTCCACCGATGGCTGCACTGCCTCCTGCGGTGATTTTATCTCCGGTACTGCCTTTTCCAATGTAGTATTACTTTCTTTTGCAACATTTGTTTTACTTGCTGGCATATGTTCACACATCCTTTCCTTTTAATCAGCCGGCTTTTTTATGTGGTCTAATCATATGCCAAAATTGGAAAGTTATTAATTACCATATATGAAAATGTAAATCCATTTTGGATTGATCAAGATATACATAATGTAAATATATATGATCTGTTTGTTTAAGCAGACAATTCTGCATTATGAATAAAACAATTATTTCTTAAATATAGAGTATTTTAAAAAGCAGGTGATTAATCATTCTCACCTGCCTTTATCTTTTAACTTATTCAAACATAGTAATTTTACTAAAATTGTGTATACAACTAATAAATCAAGTAATAAGTTGTAGTTTCAATGTTAACATTATAAAAAGCATCAATGGCATGCTCTGTTTCATTTTCATATATTCCAGGCCGCCTAGTACCATAACCATATAACTTGCCATCATAATTTTCAGTACTGCTTTTAGGGAAAATATACATCCACTGAGTTCCCTCAAATACAGTATAATAATATTTGTTATCTATGTAATTCGAACCCTCTACAGTTGCTTTTACAACTTTTCCCGCTTTTGCTGTAAATGTTATCGTGTCCTGATAAATACCTGATGCAGCATTTTCTACATCTGAGGTGTTTACCTTTGCATATACCGATTTTGTAGCATTTTGATTTGCCTCATCAGCTGTAAACCATAACCCTTTTGCCGCAGTCGTGCTTGTAGTTCCATCCTTTTCTACTTCCAGTTTATAGCTTTCTGTTGTTCCTCTTCCATCCATTTCTATTGTACCTGCTCCGTCAGAATACAATGTATACCCGATCGTAGCATCTCTTTCTCTGGATTGCAGCTTCCACTCATTTTCTGATGATACCGTTACATTAACTGCGTAATCAGCTGCCATATCGTTATCTGAAGAGATTGTCACACCGCCTTTCAATGCTGTAACTGTCCCATCTGAATTAAGTGCTGTTTTTGCCGGTACTGTCATCGTGTATGTATTCTTAGGGGCTACTGTAAGAGATACTGTAGTCGTATTATTACCCTCTGCCATTACAGGCATTGCCGTAGCAAAAGTGCCAGCCATCATCGCACCTGCCATTGCAAGCGCTACTAATCTTTTTGTTTTCATGCATTCGTCCTCCTTAATTTCTGTCATTCATATCTGAGTGCTTTATGGAAGCTGTCCATCATCAGATGAACAACTTCATCACCATAATAAAGCATTTAATCTTTTTTTATAATTCCCATATATGAAAAACTTAATAAAAAAGACAGCATAATATGAAATCTTCCATATCACGCTGTCTTGCATTTTTATATGATTGTCCGAAAAAAGGCGCACTTCTACTGCTGTGCTGTGCTGTGCTGTGCTAGTATGCTCGGCATTGTATGCAGTTGTCAAGTATTTTCTGCCCAGTACGCTCATAGTTCTCTCCAATCATTCACTTCTTGTTATAAAGTCCTAAAAATCAATTAGATTATACCATAGCTTTGTCAAAAATATCAACAACTTTTCAATTTTTTTGATAGCAATACTTGTGCGCTTATTATAGGAATAAATTAAATTTCACTGTCAAAATTATGACCTGCTAAAAGCCCGTTGCCTTAGCAGGTCATTTATTTCCATATTAAGTTTTTAACAGATAAAGCAGTAAGTCTTTCCACTGGTCACTTGAATATTCTTTTGCAGGCAGTTTTTCTACTGCTTTTGCCATCCTTTTCCAGTCGCGGCATCGTGGAATATCAGAGATGTATGTAAGTCCAATACCTTCTCTAAGTTCTTCCATTAAGTCGGCTTCCGCTTCACCTTCACTATTCAGCTCCCTTTTGGGTATCTAATTTGCTCTGGTAGGGCTTTCCTTTTAACCATAATACCTCCTTTCTGCATCTGCTGACAGATACGATTTGTTCAACATAAAAAGCTGTTTTTTTGTTACAGCTTGAGTGTATCAGTTTCAACGAATATCGATAATTATCATATATGAAACTCATAAAAGAGCGCAGGGTCTCCATTCTGTAAGTGGGGCAGCCTTGGCCGCCCCTGTACCTTGATACTAATTATCGAAAGGGTGTTGCCTCTTTGTCCTTCTCTTTATCGGGATTGCCA
>CAVBMG010000169.1:0-17361 GCA_963596435.1 Agathobacter sp. | reverse complement strand
ATGACCATTATGGCACGGATGTCTTTACCGACCCGACCATCAAGGGACGCCTTGGCGTGAATGCTATGAAGGCAAAGAAGCATCTGTACGACCACATCGTATATGATTCCAGCAATGAGCAAAAGTTTGCTACAGAGCTGGATACGAATACCAATGTTGCAGTATATGTGAAGTTGCCGGACGGCTTTTATATCTCTACGCCGGTGGGTCACTATAACCCAGACTGGGCGATTGCCTTCTATGAGGGAACGGTAAAGCACATCTATTTTGTAGCAGAGACAAAAGGCTCTATGAATTCCATGCAGCTGCGCCTCATTGAGGAGTCGAAGATCCACTGTGCCAGAGAGCATTTCAAGGCAATCAGCAACGGAGAGGTTGTCTATGATGTAGTGGACAGTTATCAGAGTCTGCTGGATTTGGTGACGAAGTAAGAAATATGACAACAATAGACCCAACCTTTGTAGGGCAGCAAAAATCGACTTTTCAATCACGATTGCAACTAACGTGAGTATCATCTCGGCTCGGCTTAACGGTGACGGGCACCAATGTTGGTAAAGACGTGGCGCTGACTGCAGATGAGGCACGCCAGCTTTGTGAATTACTAGGAAAGGCACTTGAAGCCCGAATAATGCAACTATCATAACGAAAGAGAGAACTTTTTATGGATGAAATAGAAGAAAAGTTATCTCCTGTCTTTAAATGGGGAGGAGGGAAAAGGCAGCTCCTTGATACTATTCTGCCACTTATCCCTCCTCATACCAGATATTATGAACCTTTTGTAGGAGGGGCTGCTGTACTCCTGGGGTTAAGACCGGAGTATGCTGTAATCAATGATTTTAATGCTGAACTGATAAATTCTTATAAAGTGATCAGAGATAAACCGGAAGAGTTGATTCGGCTGCTTCAGGAACATAAGGAGAGAAATTCAGTAGATTATTTCTATGAGGTGCGTGCCTGGGATAGAGAACCGGCCATTTATGGAAGAATGACAGATACTGAGAAGGCAGCCAGGACAATCTATTTGAATCGAACCTGTTTTAATGGATTGTACCGTGTGAACAAACAGGGATTTTTCAATACACCATGTGGAAAGTATAAGAATCCGGAGATTATCAATGCAGACTGTATCAGGGGGATTCATGAGTATCTGACGGGGAATCGTATAGACATTCGTTGCGGAGATTATAAGAAAGCACTTAAGCATATCAGAGCCGGGGCATTTGTATATTTTGATCCGCCTTATATGCCTCCGGAAAGCGGGGAGGAAACCTTTACAAAATATACGGTAGATGGGTTTGGTGAAGAAAAGCAGATTGAGTTGAAAGAAGTTTGCGACATTTTGACAGAGAAAGGCGTGAAGTTTATGCTTTCCAACTCTTGCTGTGGTTTTATCAGAGAATTGTACAAGGATTATCATGTAGGAACTGTTCAGGCTAGACGCAATGTCAGCGCAGACGGCGGTAAGAGGATCCTTATCGATGAAGTACTTGTCACAAACTACGAATTTTAAATTGGGAGGATGTAATGGCACTTAGATTATGGCCTGGGGATTTCGAGAGGAAGGAGCACATAACAAGAGAAGAGAGGGCCCTTCTTAGAAATGCATCTCAGAATATTTCAGATGGACATTTCGCAGTTGGAGTGGACCCGGTCGGCATGAGCTCTGATAAGGTTCGAATGGGATTTTACATTGCTCCGGGCAAAGGATTGCTGACCTTCTCTATTTACACAGATCCGATAAATCCTAATCAGATTGAGATATATAAGATGTATGTCCAAATGGTGGAGAAGAAAATCCATGAGAGACTTTTGGATTCTAAGATGCTGATTGTCCGTAATGGAGACAAAAAGTCTCTGAAGTTTCCTTACAGACATGTCATTATTTTTGCTAATGAGAAGCCAAAGGCACTTGGTATGGAAGATCCCCTCATGGCGCTGGATTCATATGTTTATATACAGTTTTTAAATCCAATTGGGAAAAAGAAAATCATCGGACAGCTGTTTGAAACTGATATAACTAGTGGCTGCAGGAACGCCTATGATCAGGATTTTCAGCACATAACAGAGCAGGAATGCAGAGCAATCTTTGAGCGATTGGCACCGGAATACACGGTGGTCATGCATGAGCAGGACGATGTTGAGGTTAAACAGACGAATACAGCTCCTTCTGAGCAGGATTTTAGAATCACAGGTAAGGAGCTTGAATATAAAACAGTTTTCTTGGATGAATATCAGGTTGCATTAGTAAACGATATGGGTAAAGGACACAGAGTCCTACTGGCAAATCCAGGGGCTGGAAAGAGCGTATTGTTACTTTCAAAAGCATTCAAGTATGCCAGTCTTTACAAAGATGCTAAGGTTCTCCTGACCTGCTTTAATAACAATTTGGCAGATTTTTATATGTTCAAGAGGGCATGCGCTAATTTTGGAGATAACCGCAACTTATACATAATGACGCTGCATAAGTTGGTAAAAGAATTGTTTGAGGAATGTCTCCACAAAAGATGCTATTCAAACATTGCAACTCCGGAAGAAATACAGGAATGTCTGGATAAAGTTCGTTCTGGGGAAATCAAGATACGATTCAAGGCAATTTTTATCGATGAGGTACAGATCTTTGAACCGATGTATCTGGAATTGTGCTACGCGCTTCTGGAAAAATCAGATGATGCAACGTTCCTGATGGCAGGGGATCTGAACCAGACAGTGCGTTCTCAGAGCCGTCGAGGTGATGCCCCCTGGAAGAAAATCAATGGGGTGAATCTCGATTTTACAGGCCGTGTAAAGTACGTAAAGAAAAATTATCGAAATAGCAAACAAATTGGAGATTTTTTGAACCGGATGCTCTGCTACATGAATAAATATATGGAGCAGATGAACATGATCAGTATGAAGGAATTCGCCTATGATTCTTTTGAACCGGGAGATCGTGAAGGTGTTGCATTGAAGGTTACGACAGGTATTAATAGACTGCAGGTTCAGACTGCAGTACTTGCCGCTGTAAAGGAAATTGTTGAGAAATATCAGCTAGGCTATTCTGATATTGCAGTTTTGTTCCCGGTGAAAAAAAATGCGGCCCTTAGATACTATTTCCTGTATTGGCTTACAAGTGCTCTGAATAAAGAGAGCATTCCCTATTCGTTGATTACGTCTTCTGATGACGAGAGACAGTCAAAAGTGCAGTATAGCAAGACAAGCGGAGTGGTAATTTCAACAATTGATTCATCGTTAGGACTGGATTTCAAGGCTGTGATCGTTGCAGGGCTGTATCCATACAATTATTACTTTACAGACGATGGTAATAAGGTGCCGGTTACATCCTGGGAAAAGATAGGAAAACTTGGACAGCATGAACAGGAAAAGGTTCAGATTCAGATCCGTAAGTTGTACACGGCCTGCTCAAGAGCGAGAGACATTCTATATGTGGTCAGTGATTTGCAGCCTGGTTCGCTGATGGAACAACTGTTGACAGAGGCGTTAAAGGAGAAGTAAGGATGGCCAATAATTATAATATTCTAGCAAAGCATATCGTATCCAAATATTCACATCGGATTTCCGGAAGTGATATCGATGGATATCTGATTGGTGAAGAACCAGCTAAGCGAGTCATGGTTGGTATGCTGGCGGAGAATAGAGTAGATAATTCTTTGGGCGGAGGATACAAGGAGAATTCAGAGACAAGGTTCGAAAGTGTACCATCTATCAGTGTGACATTTGTCATTAAAAAGGGCTCTACAGGATCTATCCATATTGTTCCACAAGGCCTGCTCTTTTACTCGATTTCTGCGGATTATGATCGGACAGTAGAGCATGTACTTCGGTCATATTCCGAGAAAGATAGGTACAGTTATCATTCGATCGATGACCTCTGTGACAAATATGCAGATCAGAAACTGCCGCTGCCAAGGACGTATAAGACCGTTGATATAGAAAAGTTCATGGGAGATGGCATTGAGATCTCTTCTGCAGAATTCAAGACTGGACGCAGAAAACTGGAGCCACTGATAACAGAAAAGCTGAATTTTCTGGCTGATGAAATCATGAAAGAAATTCGCATCATTCCGGACATGAATATTTCTTTTTTTGATTTAAAGACCAAAGAACGCTTTATAGCCGTAAGCTCAGCCAAAGAGGAACAGTCTAGTCCGCACTGGGCGATTGATATTCTCTGCAGTATTACAGAAGAGACGGATTCTTTCCGTTTCTTGCTGCAGATGGTGAATAATACAGTTACGCAGAATAATACAGATATAGGATATGTACCCCGCATCTTCAATGCTGGTATTCGAATCACAGGTGATGAAGGTATTGTATTTCAAGATGTTGAGCTAGATTATTTTAAGAACAGCTACAAGGAGCGTAATCCGATCTATGCTATAGCAGAGAACACTTCTGCAAAATTCATTCAGGAGAAGAATGAGATTCAGACGGATAATATACCGGTGTATTTCCAGAATCGTTTGTGCACAAAAGATCAGTTCAATCAGTACATAACCTTCGAAAAGTTGATTGAAGATCCGGTGACAAACCTTCGTAAGATCCATGCTGAGATGATAAAGGATTATGCGAAGAGGGTAGATGAATTTAACGGAATTGTATTTCAGAGTGTTTGCGCAAAACAGAAATTTCAGAAGGATCTGGACACGTATAAGCAGGAAATTGACCGTTTTGATCGGGGCATAAAGCAAATCGAGTTTAAGGATTGGGTAAAGAAATCCTTTATATACATGAATAAGACCTTCAGCACACAGGTGGGAAGCAGCAAGACTTATTCAGGCTGGAGACTGTTCCAGATTGTTTTTATTGTATCTCTGATTTGTGAGATGATCCGCGGTGAATATAAGGACGATTCCACTTTGCTTCAGGCGGATATAGAGGTGGCGAATCTTCTATACTTCCCAACCGGTGGCGGCAAGACAGAGGCCTTTTTAGGCTGCTGTGTTTTCTGTATGTTCTTTGACAGGCTGCGAGGAAAAGAAAGCGGCATTACGGCACTTCTTAAGTATCCGCTGCGTTTGCTTGCAGTACAGCAGCTGGAGCGTGTGCTTGTAGTTGTGATAAAGGCCAATATTGTTAGAAAGAATTCTGCGGAGTTAAGGAATACAAGACCATTTGAAGTTGGCTTCTTTGTTGGCAAGAGTAACACACCAAATAGCATCTCCACAAGAGAGCCTCTGAGCGACCGAGGAAACAGCCATGGCGGTAAAGGACTGATACTGGAAAGCGATGAGGAGACCCTGAATGAATATTACAGATTTATAGATACCTGTCCTGTTTGCGGCAAAAAGCAGATCAGCATGCGCTTTAATCGTATAAATTGGAAACTCGAGCATTACTGTACCAATCCAGAATGTGAGATTGATACATTGCCGCTTCTGATTGTTGACAACGAGATTTATCGGTATCTGCCTTCTATTGTTGTCAGCACTATTGATAAGATGGCAATGCTGGGTACTACCAACGAGTTTAAAATGCTCTTTGGACAGGTAAAAAAATGGTGCCCGGTACATGGATTCTCATGCCAGTCAAAGTGCATGGTTTGGAAGGAAGGATGCACGCAGACTTTGCGTAATATAAATCAGCTAAAGGATCCGATACCGACTCTCTTTATTCAGGATGAGATGCATCTGGTAAAGGAGAGCCTTGGAACTTTTGATGCCCATTATGAGTCCTTTGTAAACTATTATGCTAAGAATCTGGTGCCGCAGGAGCAGAGAAAACAGATTCGCTTTATAGGAGCGACTGCAACGATTTCAATGTATGAGGAGCATATTCGTCATCTGTACCATATGGCTGGCAGGCGTTTTCCCTGTGAATACCCATCCATGACTTGTGGAAATGATTTCTATTCCTATACAGATATGAAGGATATCACCAGGATAATTTTGGGATATGCACCATACGGCAGATCTATTACTAACGGAATGTGGGAATCTGTCTATATCATGAGGACCATTTTGTATTCGATGATTGCCGGTGCGGAGGAGGTTCACAAAGAGCTTCAGGCTGAAGGTTTTGATGGAACGGTAAATGATCTGAAAGAAATGCTTTTTGATTACTGGATCGAGCTGGTTTATAACAACCGCAAGCAGGATGCTATGGAACTAGAGAATTCCTTTCAGAACCAGGGTAACAACTACCTGGAAGAAAAAGGTATTCCGAAGTTTAAGATTGAACAGATGACCAGTGATGTTGATTTCCAGAAGGTTAGAAAAACACTGTTTGATATTCAGGCTAACAGAGGCGATTTAGAAAGCACCAATCTGCTGTTGGCAACCAGCACGATCTCTCATGGTGTGGATGAGGATTCTTTTAACATCATGTATTTCTTTGGAATGCCCAATAATAATGCAGAATATATACAGGCATATTCAAGAACCGGTCGTAAATATACCGGTATTGTAATTGATGTGATTCGATTGATGAGAATCCGTGACCGTTCTTATTTAAAGAACTTCGTGGTATTCCATCAAAATAAAGATGATTTGGTGGAAGCGGTGCCAATCAACCGATGGGCAAAGAATGCTGTTTATAGTACCTTGCCGGGTATTTTATCCGCACTTCTTATGCAGTATTACACGGTGGAAAATAATCTGGATTCTTTATATAGGGCTGTGGATTTGAAGAAGCTTCTTCTAGAAGGAAAGATATCAGAGGACGAAGTGATTCGCCATATGATAGGTGCCTATGCCTGCAATACTACAGAAAAGCTTTCCCTAGCTTACAAAGAAGTCATCGAAGAAGAAGTACACCATGTCCTGGATGGTATTGCAAATGGAAACTTCCAGAAGGATGAATTCCTGAGTGATGCAATAGCTAAATTTACTCATGGCAAGAAGCGACCTATGATTAGTCTTCGTGACACTGAAGAGCAGATAGAGATCAAGATTTGAGGTGATAGACGATGAAGAGAAGTAAAAGCCAGGCTGTATATAAATTTTTGCCGGGAATGTGGGTTTCTGAGAAAAATGATTCTGGTCGTTCTATCACAGCAGAAATCAAGAACTGGAATAATAAAAAGATGGAGAATATTTACCATAGCTTTATCGAAGGGGAGATCAAGAGACAGATCGGCCTGTTTGGAAAGCGTGGAGGCGATATCAATGCTTTCAATCTGGATGGGGATAATTGCTTCACGATTGTGGAGCCTGCATGCAATGAAGGTATTCCAGATATTATCGGGATAATGTCACCGTTGCTGTTTTATTGTAGTTCCTGCCATCATACTTTTCAGAAAAATAGTGCAAACCAGGTTGACAATCGAACCTGGAAATGCCCGAACTGCGAGAAATACTCTATTAAGCAGCTTCAGATGGTATACACCTGCGAATGTGGATATGCTCAGCCGATTAAGAAACCGTTTGTAAGAGGTGTGCAAGACCTTCTCTATAAACCAAATCAGAATCAGTACAAAATGTACTACCGTCAGGGAAATGCAGAGAAAACAGCAGAATTCGCTATTCCATGTCCAAACTGTCAGACTAGGTTGGTGCCAGACAATGCAGAGTCAAGCAGGAATTATAAGCCTTTTTCACTGAGAATTATTAACTTGGTGGACAAGAGAAGCGGCGATTTCTTCGAAAAGGGAGAGGAGGCTCAGAAGATTGTTATTGCTAAATGGTTTGGAAAACTGACCCAGGCGCAGTATGAGGAGATTCTGAATAATGTTGCCTTAGCCTTTAGCGATATGATGCGCAGCGATGAACAGCGTAAGGAAGTTGAAGAGCAAGTGAGGGGGATGATTGCTGCTGGACTGATCGGTGAGGATCAGTTTGAGATTTTTGTAAATAACTTGATGATAACCAAAAAGAAGGGTGGCGGAGTAGAACAATATGCGTCTGCCTGTGACGAATTGTTTGCCAGGATGAAAAAGGATAACGAGGAGTTTTATAAGCAGTGGATCAGCAGCTATGCCTATAAACTAATGCAGTACGATACCATCAAGTATGCCCGCCAGGTATTTACGCTGCAGGATGCAATCGATAAGCAGATGAGTCTTGAGTTCATTGATGATCCAAGTGATATCTTGGATATGAATAAGAAACTGGGAATTGTCAATATGCAGGTTTCGTGCGATATCGAAATTATTAATTGCACCTACGGATATACAAGGAAGGCATCAGATCCGGCTAATAATCAGAATGGCAAATGTAGGCTGAAGCTGAATGCTTATGATAAGACAAGAGAAGGAAATGCAAACCTGGTATATGGGGCCAAGCTGGAGACAGAAGGAATCCTCTTTGAAATCAGTCAGCGCAAGATTGTTGAATGGTTACTCGCTAATAAGGTGATTTCAGAAGAACAGCTTCCGGATCTGGAGGATGAACTTTCAGTCAAAAAATGGTTTGCTGAAAATGTTATGGGCGATGCTGTATCAGCCTTTGGTGAAATCGAAGAGTCTGAAAAGATCACAAAATATGTATTTGGATTGCTCCATTCTATGTCCCATGCTTTCATTAAGACGGCTGGTGAGATCAGTGGTTTAGCTGGTAATTCTTTGACAGAGATCATCATTGTGGAGACAGCCAGCATCTTTATGTATGCACAGACAACACAGGCGGTGCCGCTTGGGGCATTGTCTGGAATGGCGGAAAATAACTATGCTCAGTTTTTGAATAAGGTTTATACGGAGACGCGCAACTGTATTTTTGACCCTATTTGTACAGAACGTGATGATACCAATTGCAGCGCATGTCTGATCATTCCGGAAATCTCGTGCAATCATTTCAATAATGAGTTGGGAAGAAAATATCTGTATACGATAGGCACGATGGAACATCCACTGGTTGGATTCTGGGAGACGTAATTATGGCGATTATGTATCCGAAAAATATTGCTCAGTATGCGCCGACAGATTCTGAACAGATTGTATATTACGAACTGAAGCAACAACTTCCTGACATCTTTGAGGTGTTCTATTCGGTATCCTGGACGCTCACAAAGAACGGAAAAAAAGAAAAGTCTGAGGCGGATTTTGTGGTCGTAAGTCCCAACTATGGATTCCTATGCCTGGAAGTAAAGGGGGGCAATGGCATCCGTGTTGAGGATAATGAGTGGACGCTGTTGGACAATGTGTATGGAGATAGAAAACTACCGAGGTCGCCATATGATCAAGCAGAACTCAGTATGCATTTCTTTAAAAATGCCTATGCAAATGAATACAGCATTGATTACCAGGGAATCTTTGGGGCAGGTGTTGTATACCCATTTTATGCGGTAAATGATATTGAGAAGCTGAGCAACAGGCCGGCTGTTTGTACGATTGATAGTATCGGACTGAATGATCTTTACAGCAGAATTAAGAAGATGTTTAAGTTCTGGGGAGGAACCTCTTTTGGACATAGAATCTATGAAAAGAATCAGCACAAGACATTTGTAGAGATTATTCGTAAGAGGATTGCCATTGATGCGGCAGCAGGCGCATTGGTGAAATACAAAGAGCGTCAGTTGGATGTGATCAATCGGGTGCAGGAAGGGTATATTTATTTCTTGACTAATATTAGACAGTTCTACGTGCGCGGCGGGGCCGGAACAGGTAAGACTTGGATCGCCATGAAACTGGCGGAACTTGAGGCCAAAGCTAATGGTGCCGATGTAATGTTCTTATGTATGTCGCCACATCTGGCAGAAATGGTTCGAGATCAACTGTCTGATGGAATTGATGTTTACGATGTCGAAACCTTGGTCTGCAAAATATCTGAAACACAAAATAAATACCAGGCTCAAAAACATGAGGGTGTGGTGGACTCCATTAAAGAAGATATCAAGAGGTATGATGCAATCTTTATTGATGAGGCTCAGGATTTTTCGGAGGACCTTGCTTATCTAGTAAAGTCAATGCTGAAGAACGAGCAAAATTCTAGACTTGGCGTATTTTATGATGATGTACAGGTGGTCAGGAACAGCAGCTTCAGAGATGCATTTATGATTTCCACTCCGCCATTCTTGTTGCATGAAAATATCAGGAATACAGCCAATATTTATAGTTGGGCAATGGAAAACACAGATCTTGGCACAGATGTGATTGTGAATCCAGTAGAAGGACCATGGCCGGTGTCTGAGAATATGAATGACCAGAAACATCTGGTTCACCGACTGGAAAATATGTTTAAACGGTTTCTGGAAGATGAAGACTTGCAGTGCACCTCCATGGTGATACTAGTTGAAAATGCAGATGCATTTATCGACAGCTTTGGCGGTTCAATTGCCAAGTGGAAGTTGGTGAAGGCATACACTAATGGAGCAGATGAAATTAAGGTTTCTTCGGTGGAGGACTATAAAGGTCTTGAGGCAGATATGATTGTCTATGTGCACGGCAAGGGTACTACTGACAATTTGAACTATATTGCTTATACCAGGGCGAGATATTATTTGATGGAATTGATTATGAAATAAGGGCTCATTTCTGCTTGTTTTTTGATCAGCGAAGTCAGCAACTCACTCCTGGGGCAACGACTGATGAACAAGTTGTGTAGATTTCATAAGATAATTACCTCCTATAGCGCAATTCGTACGATTCGCGCTATAGGAGGTAATTATCTTAGAAATTTTTATTTATGAAGATATTTGTTGAGGGGAGAGGGGAAATTGAGATGGCGGACACACAAGATAAACTTCGTATTGAGGAGGAAAAATTAAAAGAGAAAGTTTATAAAACTTTTGATGAGATGTCTTCAGAAGCTTCATCTAATGTTAGAAGCCAGCAAAAGACCATAGATAGAAGTGCATTTGATGATAAAGAAGCATTTATGGTTCATGGAAAATTATCTGAAGCTCAAAAGAGAAAACACGAGGTTGAGACACTTATTTCTCAGCTTTATGAACGTCCTTATTTTTCGCATGTTGAGACGAATTCTGAAGGGGAAGATGCTGTTGATCATTATTTCCTTTCTGACTGTGAAAGATTAGAACAAACGGTTTATATAGGACATGACGGTTATTTATTGCCATTTAAACAAGACAGCGGAAGACCAATTTCTAAAGCCTTATTTCATTGTTATCAATCTAAAAAAGGGGATCCTATATCATATAAAGGGCCTGATGGAGATGTATTTTCACTTGTTCCGAGAATTATTTGTGATACAGAAATAGAGAAAAGGGTTCTTTTGAATGTAATCCAACTATATCCAACACCGGATGTAGGAGAGTTTAGGGGAACAGCAGATGAAATGTTGGAAAGTAGATTACAGGAAAACAGGGATAACCCTACTCTTCGTAATATTATTTCTACACTACAGTTAAAACAGTTTGAAATAATAGGAACTGATGTAAATGAGAATTTTGTTGTACAAGGATGTGCAGGATCCGGAAAATCCCAATGTTTATTGCATAGATTATTCTTCTTAAGAGATGAATTATCGCAAGAAGGATGGAGTAAGGTCCTCTTACTAACTCCAACAAAATTATTTAGAGAATATTCGGCAGCATTAATGAAAAGATATCAGTTATCTGATGTCTATAACTGCTCTTTAGCCGATTTATATCGCAATTTATTAAACGCATATGATGACCGATTTAAGGAACGTCAATACGTGTATCAATTAACAGAAGAATATCTTCCGGATGGATACCTATTTGCGGTATATGAAGAGGAAAATGTTCAGCGTATAGAAAATGAGATTGATAAAGCAATAAAAAAATATGTCATAGATGGATGCAATGCATTAGGAATCGAGATTCCGGAAAAAATAAACGCATCGCTTATTGAGGGATTAGTAGAAAATCTGGATGAGCAGATGAGGTCTTTTGATGCTAGAGAAGAAGCTCTACAGAATAATTCTGAGTACAAAGAGAAGAGAACAGAATATGAAGCTTTACTTAAAGAAAATAATAGCTTAAAGAGAAAACTTCAACGTTATCAGGATGAAATGGATAGAAATATCCAAAATCAAAATAATTTAACAAAACTTGTTGATGAAGTAAAAAATGCTGAGCAAGAAAAACAAAATTGGATTGAAGCAAGAGAAAAAAGGATACAAGATGCAGTTAGCGAATTGAAGTCTATAGCAAGAGAATTTGACAGAGGGACAGATCTTCAGGCACCTGCTAAATACGCTAGGCAGTTGTATATTGTTAAGAATCTTACTGAGGGAGAAAAGTATAAATCTGATGAGGAGGAACTTGCGATACTTGATGAGCTTATTTCTATTGCACAAAATGAACTACAGGAAGCAATTAGAGATAAAAAGCCAAAGAATGTAGCAGATAAATACAAAAAACGGCAACAAGAACTGCAAGATACAATGGCTAATTTGCTGGCAGAGATTAACGGACAGGACAGAAAAATCGAGGAGTATGCTGATTGGCTGAGAAAGATAGCAAGTGAATATGAAGGACAAGAGGCAAAAAATACCCTTTTGAGATCTGAAATGCAGCAATCTAGATATTTCTTATCAAGAATAGAAAGCACTATTTTTGAGAAGGAAGTATGGAATGCCTTGGCACCTGTCAAAGAAAAATACGATATTCAAACACTTAAGATTGAAGAAATTAAAGATGGAAAACGTAAGGAGAGCAGAATACTGTATAAATCAGATCTGCTTTTCTATATAAGAATATATATGAAACTTCATCCAGATGCTAAACTGCCGCAATATAGACTCATTTGTATCGATGAAGGACAGGATTTGCATAGAGCCGATTATGAAATTTTACATGGTCTTTATCCCAATGCGGTTTTCAATGTTTTTGGGGATGTAGATCAGGTACTTCATTCGGCATGTGGAATCAGTAAATGGGAATCACAAACCGGAATACAGACAGTATATCCACTCACTACCAATTATAGAAATACAGCATCAATTGTTGTTTTTTGTAATCGAAAATTTGACGTCAAGATGAATTATATTGGGAGCGTTGAAAAAACACAGAAACCTGTGGAAGTGGCAAGTTGGATTGAAGCACAACAAATCTTGATTAAGGAAGATGTTGTTTTGATTGTCAAGGATGAACAGGCTTATGAAGAACTGTGTGAGGAAACAGGAATCGATGTTACAGATTATACGTATTTGGACACAACATCTGATAAGCCAGAAGATGTAGAAAAGGAATGCTATTCAATTTTTGCGGCAAAGGGATTGGAATTTTCCAATGTATTTGTGTTTGCAAGAAATATGACGAAGAATCAAAAGGTTGTAGCCTGCACCAGAGCGATGGGAGGTTTGTATTACTATGAATAAAGAATATGAAAAATTCCGTCGTAATAATGAGAGTATTATTGAAAATTTATTAGATAGTCTAAACATACTGATAGATAAATTTGAGCACGAAATCGTTCCAGGAGAACCGGAAAAATCTGATGTATTACATATGTTAGATGTGTATAAAGATGCTATCGAGATATTCAATAAAGCAGAAGCACCAGCATTTAAGAGAATTCAACCTAAAAGCGAACCTTTTGATGAGGAAGCATTTTATCATGAATTATCCGGTATGAAAGATAATATTTCTTTGTTATTGAGATTAAGCAGAGAAAAACTAATAGATAAAAATGATCCATGGTTCAGTACGGAAGCAGGTAAGACATTACTTCAAGATAACTATTGTGATGAAGTGATAATTGAAAGCAGTGGGAAACATTATTATTCACTGAGTGATAAAGCTGAAAAAGCAATAAAAAGTAAACGTGTAATTGATCGAATCAGAAATGAAAAAGGTACGGCAGTAATTCCAAGTACTTTAATATTAGCAGCTGATAAATGGTCTAATTTATACGCAAGAAGAGTTGAATTTCTTAATAAGTATTATTCAGAAAAAAAGCCGGGGATAGAGTACATTTTGTTCACATTGGATGATACGAAAGAAATGGTATTTGGATGCGAATTGGGAGATGCAGTAGATATTACATATACATTCGCAGGTGTGTTTGACGAAAAAATAGATGAACATATTGAGCAGTTAAAAGGATTAGCTAGTTCGGAATGTATTGATCATTTAGTAATAGTTGTTGACTCGGAACAAATAGCGGGCATACTTGCGGAGAATGGTGTAGATAATGAGCATATGCCCCATATTTCTATAGATAAAAGGTAGTGGGAGGTCGACATGAATAAGCACACTATTATCTACGAAAAAACAAAAGAAGATATTCTAAAAGCCAAAGCTAAATTAACTGATTCGCAATTATTAACAGAGGATGAGGTTAGAGTTCTTATAGAAGAAATAGCTCAATTGCCTGATGAGGAAATTATTCCAATGGCGACAAGTGAGGGGGAGAGCAACTTGAATATTGACGAACTGGTAGCTGAATTTAATGGTTATGCTGATGGATTAACTTCAAAACTTGACGAAGTGCTGTCTATTATTTCCGAGGGACGCGTTCCCAGTGCCGATTTACGTGACGAACTGAACAATGTTATTGAGAATCTTTGCGATAAATATGAAATGGTAAAGAACGTTGCAGAGAAAGAGTTAAGCAAAGAAGAAATGCCGGAAGATGGAAGCCCAGTATCCGCTTATTATGATGCTATCAAAAATAGTAGGGTGGCTTTAGTAAATGAAAAGATTAAAGAAATTGAGAATACATTATTACATTTTGTTTCGGTTCAATCACTAATAGCAAGATATGCAGTAGCACTAGAACCACTTCAGAAGGAAGCCAAGGCTTTGCTTGGTAGAATTGGTGACGGAGATATATCTGATATAGATGAAATTACAGAAGAAGCAGCTGGACCAGAGTTGTTCATAAAAGCATTAGACTGTGAGAATTTAAATACAGATGATGGCAATGATATGCTTGACAATCTTATTGACAATTTCAGCTATCCTTCGTATGTGATAAGAGGACTTTTAAGTAAAAGTTATTTTATTCCGGATGTTTCGGAAATAGGGAAAAAATCAACTGATAAGATAAAAAATAAACAAGAAATTTCTAAGACAACGGAGGTAGATCAAACATCTAAAGAAGAAAACATTTCCGATGAAAAAGAGGAAGAAGTAGTAGATACTCATGGTGGAGATTTTGCAGATAAAAATGAGGATGAACCAGAAAAAGAGCATACTGCTTTTAGAAAGGCAATTGAAGAGAAAAGCGTCGCTCTTGAGGATGATAAGTTTGGAATTTTATCTACAGAAATTAGTTCATCTGAAACGAAGAAATTGTCTGCAAGTATATTTTCTAATGACATGCGAAAAGGAAATGTTAAGGCACTTAAGAGTATCATACAGCACTTAAGTAGCTTTAATGTGCTGTCTCCTGAAGTGTTGAAATTACGTTTTAATATGCCTGAAGATGTTGCTAAATTAAATTTGGCTTTCCTGCAGAAAAAAGGATATATTCGTAAATATAAAATAATTCCAGGCGGAGAATTCTACTGTTCATCTCCAAGATTAGAAAAATCGTTAACTTATAAGGAGGCTGCAAAATTTGTAGGGGTTAGACAACTTCATGCAGATACAATGGGGGAGCTGATTGAGGATAAGGCTTCAAGCGCATCTGCGAGGATATCTTTATTGAAGTTATATACGAATACTGCTTTGAATCATATTGGAGCAGAAATTAAGCGATGTCCTTTTTGCAATGTGGTTAATGCAGAGTCATTTATATATAGAACATATGATTCTTCAAATACTGATAATGTGGAGCTTTTAGTAGGTGCTTTTTGGACTAATTACGATGAGGCAGATGATTTTTCCGAAAGTCTAAAAGAACTTCTCGATGAGAGTCAAAATATTAATTTATTCGTTTTTGCCGCTGCTAATAAAGAGACTGCCAAAATGATATTAGATGAAATTATTAAATTAGCTCCAGATAAGTTAAAAGACAATATTTATTTATATGCAGCAGATGAAGAGAAGTATTACTCTTACAAGGATAATGCAGAGATAAGTGCTGAAGATATTTGGAAATATATGAAGAAAGATGACGAAGAAAATGATTCTGTAGAAATAGAAGAAACTGGGGATTCTGGTGCAGTGGATCCAGTAGTCCGGGAAGTGGGAAACCAGATATGTGAAGAACTAAACTGTTGGCGTGATTCATTGTAGGGATCTTATAGGCATCATGATTGATTCTGTCGAAGATGGCTTCGGCAAGAGGGCTGTAGCCCCTAAGCAGGTTATACCAAGATGGTGGAAGATTTCTTCCTTCTATCGTGTAGGAGTCCCAAGATGTCATGCTGCTACCCAAACCGCCAGGTGGGTCAAAACAGAACGTAAAACCTGGGTCAGTTTTAAGTGTAAATCAACACATACATATAAATTGACGGTATTGCAGAAATATTGCAATACATTTATATGACAGGATTTAGAAACGAAAATCAAAGGCACTATTTAGCGTCATAGATGAAACAGATGTTTGGAGTATTTCATGGAAAACGGAACAAAGTTAAGGATCTTGTATCTCTACCAGTATCTGGTTCAGCATACTGATTCAGAAAACCCGCTGTCCACGGTAGAGCTTATAAAGGTACTCGAAGAGAAGTATTCGCTTAAAGTATCCCGCAATACGATCGCTGACGATCTTGTTATGCTCCATGATTGCGGCCTACACATTGAGCATTACAAGTCGACGCAGAACAAATACTATTACGACGGTCAGGCTTATGATCTTGCGGAACTGAAGGTTCTTGTAGATGCAATTTCCTCGGCAAAGTTCATTACGCAGAGGAAGAGCAATGACCTCATTGCAAAGCTGCTCACACTGACCAGTTCCCAGAATGCAGCGCAGCTGCGTCGTCATATCCATGCGGCCGGCAGGATTAAGACTGACAATGAGAACGGCTATTATATCGTCGATGCCATCAATGAGGCAATTGATACAAGGCATAAGATATCTTTCCTGTATACGGATTTTGATATCAACAAGAACAGATATATCAAGAATGATGGTAAGCCGTATACAGTAAGCCCGTATGATCTGATCTGGGACGGAGATTATTACTATGTCCGTGGCTTCTGTGATGAGAAGCAGGACATGATCAACTTCCGGCTTGATCGCATTGCGGAACAGCCGAAGATCCTGAACCAAATCGTTGTCATGCCGCCGGAAGATTATTCTGTGTCCGCGTACAGCAAGAGCGTTCTTCGTATGTTTGATACCGATCATCCGGAAGAAGTTCAGCTTAATTGTCATGTGTCGGCCATGAAGTATCTGATCGATAATTTTGGTAGCGATTTTGTAACAGAACCGATAGACGAAGAACACTTTACTGCCACGGTGAATGTGTGTCCGAGTCCGACTTTCTATCGCTGGGTCTTTGGCTTCAGCGGAAAGATTAAAATAGTCGGTCCGGAATCCATCGTTTCGGAATACAAGGACAAGCTCCGGCAGGCGTTGGAAGAAGCATAAAACTTCTTGTTGCACAATATTTGTTAACTTCCGATAAATTGTGCAACTAAAGAAAAACGGTACATAACCGAACA
>CAVBMG010000168.1:0-2330 GCA_963596435.1 Agathobacter sp. | reverse complement strand
AGTATACAGGTAAATCCACGAAGTTACAAAGTGGAGGTCATTACATATTGTCTATTCAGAACTTCATGCGCAAAATCGCTGTTTCACAGCTTTACTGAATAACAAGTTTATTTGCATGGCTCTGAATAGTTACATTTTACTTATTTATTTTGCTAATATCTGTTTAAGCTCTTCTGATGCCTGTTCGTAAGTCTTAAATACAATTCCCTGCATTCCTACATTAATGGCACCCTGCACATTTTCTTCTCTGTCATCAATAAATACACATTCTGATGCACTGAGCTGATAAGTGTCTATCAGCTTTTCATAGATATCTGCATCGGGTTTGATCATCTGAACAAAGCCGGATACTATCTTGCCATCTACATGATCAAGAAACGGAAAAGATCCTATATTGGCATGTAATGTAAATATATCTCTGGGATAGTTAGACAACAAATACACGTGATATCCCTGTTCTTTTAAAGAATCTATCCAGGATACCGCATAATCATATGGTTTCACCAGTTTATCACGGTTCTCCCATACCAGATCAAAAGCTTCTCTGAATTCTATATTATCTTCTCTTAATCTGATAACAGCATCTTTTTCATCTATCGTACCATGATCCAGATCATGCCACCAACAGCTTCCAAACACTGATGTTTCAAATCGATCCTGCGCTTCTTTGGAAAGGTTGAGATTTTTCATTAATTCACGCCATCTAAAATCTACCAATACATTGCCGATATCAAATACTACGTTCTTTATCATATAAAATATATGCCTTTCTTTATCCTTAAAGCTCTACGCCGTTTTCTTTTAAAAGAGCCTGTGCGCTTTCTACAGAGTCTACACCTGTCTTGTTCTTGATTGGTGCAAATTCATGATTTCTAACTACTTCAAAAGACAGACAGTTATCCAGTAAATGAATCATATCCAGTACGAGAAGCTCAAACTTATAGCCATTAGGTGTCTCCGGTTTATGATAATTGCCCTCTTTGTCTATGTATGGAATCTTCTTCTCTACTACATGTACCGGCATCTTCTCATTCATGATCTCTTCCAGCTTATCAACACGGAACAGATAGTTCAGAATAACACCAAAATTATAGGATAATTCACCATTTGCTTCTCTGGAATTGATAATCTCTTCTGTCATCTCATAATATTCTACGATAGAAGGTCTGCCATCCTCAAGGCATAATACACCTACCTTTTCATTCGGATCTGCCTTTCTTACGACCTTGGCACCGCTGACTCTTCCTGAATCAATTGTTGCTCCAACAAATACAGGGTCTGCAATTCTCTGAAGTACATTATCAACTGCAAAAATATTAAGCCATTCAATACCTCTTTGATGAACATCATCCAGAATACCTGTTACAGACATGGAATAGAACCATCCACCATTACCATTTGGAGATAAGGAAAGAGAATCCTTAGCTTCCATGAGCAATTTACCATCATAGTCTGTAGAAGGTGCCATTTCCTGCTTAAAGAATTTTACATATTCCTCAGGATAGCCAAAATAGGACTTTTCCTTGAAAAATGCAATTGTTTCGTCATTATTCTTATCGCTGGTCATAATATAAAGAGGTACATAGCATCCTGCTTTATCTGTCACATCCTGCAGATTGCGAATCAAACGTTCAAATATGTAGACATCCTTAGTCAGTCCGATATTGTATTTTCCCTTAGGTCCATCAGAGCCAAGTCTGGTTCCCTGTCCACCAGCTAACAATACGGCACCTACTTTACCCGCTTTGATTGCTTCCAATCCTTTTGCTTCATATTCGTTTTTTCTTGCATTGATTTCTTTTACTTCCAATGCAGAAAGCGGTTCCAGTTTGCCTCTTTCCTGGGCAAGTTCCTTATGACCAGCCATTGCGACCATAGACCAGTCAATTTTGGCTACCTGATTAGCCAGCTTCTCTTTTCCTGCTTCATCCAGTGCATCATATGCTTCTATAATATGCTCCTGACCATGTTCCCTTAATATTTGTTTTAACTCGTTCTCTCCCATACTTTCCTCCAAAACTCTAATTCTTTCAAGACATTTCTATAGTGTCTTCTGCTCTAAGTTATACTACATTTTTCGTGATATTGTAAACCGCTTTTCAAGATTTTACATAATTAATACATTTGATATTTATAATAATTGTCTGTATTAACTATTTTTTATATTATATAACGTAATTATGTTAATTATATAACAATTTCAAATAAAAATATCACTCTTTTATAGACAAATTCAGAAAATAAATGTAGAATATGATATGAAGACGTATTCAACAAATTCTTTAAATGAATAAAAGGAGCCATCATATGGATTATTTTTCAAAAGAAGA
>CAVBMG010000167.1:0-2451 GCA_963596435.1 Agathobacter sp. | reverse complement strand
CCTGGATGCAGTGCCCCAGAACCACAAGACATATTGCAAAGCCCCGCAATACATCCGGCAGTAACTCTCTCTTCTTCCCATCAGCCATTTGTTTGTTCCTATCTTAATACCTTTCGTACACACTTATAACCATACCACACAAAAAGGCATAAAACAAGAAGCAGCACAAATGCGCTGCTTCTCAATAAATAACATGTGTTCTTTATCCTAAATGGAACTGTTCTACTATTTTCTTTAACTGCTCTATTGATTCTCTGCATTCCTGCAACCTGTTGTATCCTTCAGCAGTACTGGTCTGTGTCTGGGAAGATTTCTCTGCAATATCGCTGATACCGCTTGTAGACTGGCTCATCATATCATTGATACCATCAGATGCAGTGGAAATCTCATCAATGTATTTCTCCAGCAGCTGCATGGAATCCTTGGTCTGTCCCATAACATTCTTGAAGTCATCTGAATCTGTTCTGTATTCTGTACCGGACTTCTGGAATTGCGCATAATCATTCACTACCGTATTCTCCAGGAAATCCATAATCGTCGTAATGCACTGTGTCAGGCTGGATACTGCATCATTTACTTCCACTACGATACTATTGATATTGCCGACTGTATTTAATGTCTGCGATGCCAGACTGCCAATTTCAGAAGCAACAACTGCAAATCCACGTCCTGCTTCTCCGGCTCTTGCTGCTTCAATATTTGCATTCAGTGCAAGAAGGTTTGTCTGGGAAGAAATCTCTTTGATTTCATTGGTCAGATCGTTAATTTTCTGGACTGCTTTGGACTGTTCCACGGCTGCATCTGCCTTATCCTTCATCTGTTCATAGATTTCGTTAGCCTGTTTGCTGGACTGTGTACTTGTCTTCTCCATCGCAGCTGCCCGTGCATACGCCTGCTGTGATTGTTCTACTCCATTGAGAGCCATCTGATAAATAGCTCCCGAATTCTGCTTTACCTCTGCAATATTCTGTACGATATGCTGGGTGTTAGCCAATGTCTCCTGCATACCTGCTGCCAGCTCCTGTGTAGCTGCCGAGTTATCCTGTGCAAGATCACTGTTGACTTTCATAATCTCATCCAGTCTGTCTACACCCTCTGTAATGGTCTTATTAGCTTCATCCAGTCTTGCCATAATATCTCTTAATATCTTACGCATTTCATGGACAGCCCTTGCCATAACACCAATTTCGTCTTTCTGCCTGCGCAGTCTGCTTCCCATTTCTGTTGGTGAGAAGTCAAGCCTGGAGGTTTGCTCAATAATCTCTGTTACATATTTTACGGGTTTTGCAATATTATTTCCGACAACAATTCCAAGAACTGAGCATATCAGAAGCGCAATGACAAGTCCAATCAGTGTCATGCCTACCAGCTGGTTTGCTTCCGCATAGACCTCTCCATTTGGTGCTGTCAGTACAAGCTTCATTCCATTATCCAGGTTAAAATAATACATCTGCTTTCTCACACCCTGATAGGTATACAGATGACCTTTTCCCTCATTAGTATCGTCTGACAGGAAAGTTACAATATCTGACAATGAACTGTCCTGCTCTCCCATGCTGGTTCCATTCTCCAGTTCCTTATGATGCATGACAACACCCTGCGCATTAATCAGGAATGCATAGCCTGTGTCATACATACTGATAGTATCTGTCAGATCTGTAAGTGTACCAAAGTCAATATCCATACCCACAACACCAATGGATGTACCATCTTCTGCATACAGGGGTATTACGTAGGAAATCATGTAGATATTAACATTCTCATTCAGGTAAGGCTCCATCCATAATGGCTTTCCTGCCTCTACTGGCTGATAATACCAGCCTACATGCGCAACGTCACTTGCATCATACATGGAAAAGTCAGTAGGTGTCAGCAAAGTGAAATTCTCATCTGTAGAATTTCTCGACATGAAAATACCGGATGTCGGATTGGAATACTGTGGATTATATCTGACATATGCTGTAACCGCACCATCTGTATGACTTGCAAAATTAACAGCTTCCTTCTCTATCTGCTTCGTATACTGATCTGCATAATCCTTGCTTTTCTTAAAAGCTGCATAGTCAAAATCCTGCATCACCGCATCACTCAGCGTATTAACAGACTGTTCAATTCTGGAAATAGTACTGTTAATCTCCCCGGCATAGACCTCACCTGAAAGCTGTGACTTCGCTGCTGTATCTGCAGAAGCCATCTGTGATGAATTAACAATTGCCAGACATGCTATAATTCCTGCCGTCAGCAGTGAGCAGAACAGAATACCCATTATGATCTTGGTACGTATTGATTTCATAATTTCCCCCCTTTTCCACCTTAAAGAAGTATGATATTTCAGCTTTATTATAGCATATTTTCTGTTATTTAGAACAATATTTTATTTATTTTTAGAGGATAGTTTCTTTCGTCTCTGCTCCATCAACTCCTGACGCGAAAGAAACGTTTTATCTTTAT
>CAVBMG010000166.1:0-2493 GCA_963596435.1 Agathobacter sp. | reverse complement strand
AGTTATGGCATCTATTTTATCTGAATTCGATGAAGTCGGGTATAAGGAAATGATACGGCAGGAAGCATATGAAGATGCATATGAGGAAGGACATGAAGCTGGACTCGAAGCCGGGCGTAAAGAAGGGCGTGAACAGGAACTTGCTCATGGTGTCAAATCCTATATAAAGCTTGCTCAAAGTATTGGATATGCTGAATCAAAAATAGTTACCATGCTTATGCAGGAATTTAATTTATCGGAAGATAAAGCTTCCCGGTATATAGAAGAATTTAAGAAAGAAAAATAAATGTTTATAACATGACAAAAGCCGCCAAAATAGCGGCTTTTGCATATTATGGTAGGAATGGCTAATCCGTAGATTCACCGACTCCAATTATTGATTAAGCAATTAACCTAACAGAGAAAGTACACCCTGGTTAGACTGGTTAGCCTGTGCTAACATGGACTGACCTGCCTGAGACAGAATGTTAGCGTTAGAGTACTTAACCATCTCTGTAGCCATATCTGTATCACGGATCTGGCTTTCAGCAGATGTTGTATTCTCAACAACGTTATCCAGATTCTTGATAGTATGCTCTAATCTGTTCTGAACAGCACCAAGAGCTGATCTCTGTTCAGAAACTTTCTTAATGGCATCTTCAATTGAATCAATTGCATATGTTGCAGCCATACCAGAACCATCAGCAACATTAAGTTTGTCAATTCCTAATCCTTCTGATGTCATTGCTGAAATCTGAAGACCAATTTTATTTGTCATATCGGCATCTGCGCCAACATGAATATTTAATGCAAGATCCTTAGCAACAGTTGTAGTTCCTTTATTAATAGTAAATGTGTACTCACTATTATCCTGTGCCCCAACAAATTCAGCAGTTTTTGCTCCAGTATTTGCACCTAATGCAGCAGTTCCTACAGTAGTAGTGCCTGTACCAAGATCAAGTTTTGCGATAGCTTCTCCCTTATATGTAACATTTCCATCTGTATCAACATCTAAGTCTGTATTGGTGAAAGAATGACTAAATGTTCCTGCTCCCTGTGTAGTAGTATAAGATACCTTTACATTTGCTATTTCTTTAAGGAATTCATTCTGTCCTTCTGCTTTAGTTGCATTATCTACATCATTAAACGTCAGTGTAACATTTGGATCAGTAAGGGTAGCATATGCAGCATGTGTAGCTCCTGTAATAGTTGCTACTGCTGCAGCGTCAGTAACCTCTTCATATGCTGTATAATTATTGGCAACAGTCGCTGTACCTGCTGGTGTACCTGTAATACCATCTCCTGCTAAAGCATCTCCCTTGCCAACATATCTTGCTCCCTTAACAGCTCCATCATTATGAACTAATAATGTATTATTAGCTGCATTTGCTCCATCAGTTGTAAATGAAGTACCATTAGTACCAACCTGCTTATAAAGTTTATATGTGCTGCCCGTTTTAAGATAATCTGTAACTTCTTCGCCAGCCTTTATTTCCTTCATTGTATTATTAACAGAATCATAAGCAATAAGCGCAACATCTGCCGTTGCAGTTCCTACCTCATCAATAGTGATAGCTCCTACTTTTACTGATTTTGCAGAGGAAACTGACATATCATTATTGGTATTTCCAACTCTATTTGCCTGACTTAATGCGTGCTCAATTTTAGTTTTAGCATCTTCTGCTGTAATATTATTTGCGGAAGAATAATCTCTTGCAACTTGATTTGATGTGGTATCAATTTCCGCTGAATTTGAATCTTTTGCATTTTTAATGGATACAGACGTACCATCTTTTACCATGCCAGATAATTCAAGAGAAGTATATGTAACACCTGTGCCTGCATCAAAGATTATATTCCCATCATTATTTGTTTTGGAAACAAATTCTGTTCCATTGACAGTTACTTTAGCTCCTGTATTGGAAATTTTTGTAATATCACTTTGAATTTTGCTTAAACTATCCTTTGCTGTATCAGCATTTGCACTAGTATCAGATACAATATTAAAAGATTGTCCTGCAATAGAAATTGTCTTTCCTACAGATAAATCTACTTTTAATGATGCTGTTGTACTTCCATCAGTAAAAGTACCTTCAATACCCGCATCATGTCCTTTCAAGTAATTTGTTTGAGTATTATTCTTGTCCCCTTTTAACAGATATGTTTCGTTAAACTTTGTAGTTTCTGCCACACGATCTATTTCAGTTGTCAACTGTTCAATTTCATCCTGAATAGACTGTCTGTCTGTTTCAGAATTTGTTCCAGTAGATGCCTGAACAGCCAGCTCGTTCATTCTCTGTAACATATCGGTAACTTCCTGCAAAGCACCTTCTGCTGTCTGAACTGCACTGATACCATCTTCTGCGTTGGAAGAAGCCTTTGTTAAACCACGAATCTGTTTTCTCATTTTTTCAGAAATAGACAGACCTGCTGCATCATCTGCTGCACGGTTGATCTTGTAACCAGAAGAAAGCTTTTCTGTAGAGCTTGATAATGTTCCCTGTGTGATACCTA
>CAVBMG010000165.1:500-2550 GCA_963596435.1 Agathobacter sp. | reverse complement strand
AGATTTGCACAGGAGTCCATTGAGAAGAAGGATTGCTTCTATGATGTGGTGATTCGAAGAGGAGAGTATTAGAGAGTGAATATGCAGAATGAGAAGAAAGAAGAAAAAAAGGAAGAAAACAGAATCCCAAAGATCATTCACTACTGCTGGTTCGGCGGTAAACCGATACCAAAAGATCTACAGGATTGTATGGACACCTGGAGTCTATTAAAGGGCTATCAGGTGATGCGATGGGATGAATCCAACTGTAGTTTTGATGAGAATGAATTTGTAAGGAAAACATATGCGGAGAGGCAGCTTGGATTTATCGGTGATTATTACCGGCTAAAGGCTGTCTATGAGTATGGGGGCATTTATCTGGATACAGATGTCAAGGTATGCAAGTCTTTTGAACCATTACTGGATTATCCGGCGTTTTTGAATTTTATCTTTGACTGTTCAGTAGGTTCCGCAATTATAGGTGCACAGAAAGGGAATCCTATGATTAAGGCATTGCTGGACATGTACGACCATACGACCTTTGATACGAATAGAAGTGGTAAGGTATTTGAATGGCAGGCGGATAAGCTGGTTGTAGACGGTTATGCCACCAGCAATTATTACTATACGTATTATATTCTGCATCATTATCCGGGTTTCAGGTTGAATAACAGATTCCAGGATATGAAGGATTTTGTGATTTTTCCAAAGGAATATTTTGAGATCGGAACTGTAACGGGGCGCCACTATGCAGTACATTTATGTGCCGGGGAATGGCGGATAAAGGCAGATACTTCCAGGACTATAAAGGGCAGGATAAAGGCATTGCTGCACAGAAATCCCAGGGTATTTGACATGGTGCAGGTTCTTGTGCGAAAGAGAAGATACAGGGAATTAAAGAAGCAGATTCCATTTTATGGATATTATCTTGCACAGAAGAATCATACACAGTTACCAGAATTGTAAAGGCAGGGTGATTGGTATTAACATTCAGAAATTTTTTGAGTATTTATTTCATTATATCAGGCAGCAGAGCAGGGGAGTATCTGTAGAACAGCTGCTACTGATGTGGGTCATCTGCATCGCCATATTACATATTGGATGTATTTTGTATACAGGCTTTAGCGGAAGAAAAGTAAAGGAATCTAAGGAAGTGCTGTTGATACTGATACTTGGATATGCATGCTTTGGAGCACAGATCACACTCTTTCGCAGGGAACCGGGAAGCAGAGGTGTCATGTATACATTCCTGCATTTTGGTAATCTGTTCGGTAACTGGTATGAAAGGCAGCAGTTCTTCTATGCTTTCCTGAATGTGTGTTTCTTTATTCCCTGGGGATTCCTGCTGGGATTATGGAGATGGGAGGATGAAGCGTGGAAGAGGTTGCTTACAGTTACAGAATACAGCTTCCTGACGACAGCATCTATAGAAATCATTCAGCTGGTGACAGGAAGAGGGTTCTTTGAAGTGACAGACCTGGTTACCAATCTGACAGGAGGTGTGATAGGTGGAATCCTGGCATGTATCATAACCGGGATAGTACGCCGGATACATAAAGAAGGATAAAGAAGGATAAAAAGGAGCAGGAAGAGAGAGCGGATAACGAGAGGCATGATTGAGAGAATGAATAAAAAAGGAAATAAAAAAGAAAAAAAGGCATTTTCGGCAAAAGATGTGATGATACTTGTGCTGTGCCTGCTGGTGCTGCTGATTCTGGTGTTTCTGTTAATACAGGCAGGAAATAACCAGAAGACGCAACAGGAGCAGCTGAATCAGTTACAGGAAGAGATACAGCAGACAGGAGAGAGCGGAACTACTGTATCTAAAAAGAATGTGAACTATGTCGTGTGTAATGAAGTGAATCAGGAGGGCTGGATTGAACTCTATAATGCAGGAAAGCAGGAGAGTCATATTGAGGGAGCATCTGTCTATGTAAATGGGAAGTTAGTTAAGACTTACCAGGACAAGCTGGATATTCCATCCCAGGAGCTGATTGTACTGGAGCTTGGAGTGAAGCTGGGGCAGGAAGAGAATAACGTCATTTCCCTTGTGAATGGAGCAAATGAGAAG
>CAVBMG010000165.1:0-490 GCA_963596435.1 Agathobacter sp. | reverse complement strand
CACGATAACAGTTCCCAGACTTCACAATCAGGAAAGCTATGGAAGAATCGGGGCAGGTAACGTCCAAATGGGATATCAGACACCGACCAGGGGTGAAAAAAATGCGCAGGAAGCACTTAGAACAGAGGAAAAGCTGACGTTCTCAGTACCCGGCGGCTTTTATACAGATACAATTATGCTGACACTGACAGATAGAAATGGTGTGGATATCTATTATACGCTGGATGGCAGTACACCAACCACAGCATCAGAGAAGTATACAGAGCCGATTAAGATTACGAACCGCTCCGGTTCCAATTATACATATGCGGGCATTGTGAATAACGGATATAAACCATCCAGCATAGAGATGGGAACCGTAGTCAGGGCTATCGCTGTAGATGCAAAGGGCGATATTCTGGAAGAAAAGACAGAGTCTTATTTCATTGGAATCGCCAATAACAGTGATCTGGCGGATTTAGCGGTCATTTCCCTGTCTACAGATGCGGAC
>CAVBMG010000164.1:0-3005 GCA_963596435.1 Agathobacter sp. | reverse complement strand
ATTTTACAGTTTATTTCAAAGTTATTCAATATGCCTCTTACACATTTTACCAATTTTCCTTTTACGCCAAAAGCACCTATCAATCTTCTGACTGACTCGGTGCTTTTCCATACGTCTTTATTATTTTATTTTCTTAATGTTTTTAATTCTTCCGGCTTTTTAGGCTGGTGATAGATGTATGCACATCTTGTGTTGGCTGCCACTACTGCAAGTGAGAAAGCCAAAGACGTAATGGTCTGAAAAATAATCTGGCAATTTCTAATTTTCTTCAAAGTCTTCACCCCTTTATAAAATTTTATATATTTATAATAATTCAGCGCAAAGATTTTGAATTGATGTTGATGAAATTACTGGTTTATATGTAATTTTTGTAGATATTACTTAGCATACATAAATACAGTTACTTTAAATATAGATTCTTTTTTCTCAATTTCTACTGTTCCGTGATATTTTTCTACAGTATACCGAACTGATTCCAGTCCTATACCATGCTCTGCTTTATCCGATTTTGTTGTTAAATATCTATCATGATCATAATTAATAAATTTATCATTACATGCATTTTCTATGACAATTAGGATGCAGCCTTTATTATATTGAATCTGTGTCCTCATCCATTTTTCAGAGTTCTCTACTTTGGACGCTGCCTCTATTGCATTGTCCAGCAAATTCCCCAGAATAACGCATAAATCACCTCTTTCAAAAGGCAGCTCAGGTATAACTGATACCTCATACTCCGCCTTTATCTTCTTCTGTATTGTCTCTGCATGTTTATAACTTAATAATGCATCTATACAGATATTTCCGCTATGTACAACTTCCTGACGGTATATCTGATTCTGGTCCAGTAGCTCCTGTATCTTACCTTGTGCCAGATCATAGTCTTTTGCTTCTATATCAGTAAACAATGCCAATAAATACTGTTTCAGATCGTGTCTTAACCTTGCGGTCTCCTGATAAGCCTGTTCTCTTGTATTAGCTTGCTGCTCACAAATCTTCAGTTGTTGTTCGTATATTAACAGCCTTCTGTCGTCTATCATTTGCTTTCCCAGTCTGTTATACACATCAAAAATCATATAATTAACCCAAATCAATAAAACTGTTGACGTAAAAAAGAATACACTTCTATCGCTGCCAACAGTTATCATAAATGAATTATGGATTATAAATATTGTTACAACAGGAACCGTAAATAAACTCAGCCAGTATTTGAATGGCAGATTAGCCATATAATCCGCTTTTGTATATCTACTCATTATAAGCAGCAGAATATACATAACAATCTTGGAAATAATAACTCCTACTATAAATCCATTTTCCTGTAATGCTACTCCAGTCAATGTCAATGCATAATTTGTAGCTACCTCTACTAACATCCATACTACGTATAATGTTCCAGCCAGAAATACTGCAAGCTTGAACTCCACATCGTATGTCAATTTGCATATTAGAAAAACCAACAGAATATTTATTATCAATATAGCCAATGGATGACTGGCATTGTATATCATAATTACTATTTGAAAAACGACATACAAAAGCCATACAAAACTTCTTGCTTTATGTGGATTTCTTCTCTTCCAGCAAAATACCTGAAAATAAAGTCTTACTATTTCAGTTCCAAAGGCAACCATCAATATATTTATAATCTGATCATATATCATTGCTTATATTCTCCACCTATCTCTCCAGAAATAGTTTTCTCTGTATCTCCTTTTGACGTTTTTCGCTGATTGGAAGTTCAGCTTTATTCTCCAGAATGACTGCATCATGCTGTACCGTGTTGATATACGTACTGTTTACCAGATAAGACTGATGAATCCGGATGAATGTACATGACTTGGATTCCAACTCCTTTTCAACCTTATCCAGTTGACCATAAAATGTATTGTTTTCTTGATTTCCATTTGTATGTATACATATTTTTCTATTGTTGCTTTCAAAATACATAATATCGTTAATATTTATCTTATGATGAATTTTCTTATAGGAATATGTATAGTACTCATTTCTATTTTCCAGTTTCTTATACGCACTCATAAAATATTTTCTAAACAGATCCACGTCATTGATTGGCTTTCTCAGGAACCGAAACGGTTCCGTTTCAATCATGGATTCACAGTATGTCTCATAATTGGAAATATAAATAATTAAAGACGATATTTCCATTTCTCTTAATTTCTTTGCAGCATCCAATCCCTTCATCAGAGGCATTTCAACATCTAGATAAATCAGATCATATACTTCTCCACCCTCAACGCTCTGTATGAAAGATTTTCCATCGAAGAAAATACGGCTTTGTACCTGTATATGTTGTTCTGTTTCGATCAGCTTAATGTATTCTTCAATTTGAGAAGTTGTTGTCATATCATCATCACATATTGCTATTTGTATCATTCGTATTGCTCCCTATCTATTGATATTTACATTATATAATACCTTTTTCCTATGTGAGTCTCATATTCTTAAAAGGGCAGATACTAAGCAATATATTAATTTTTACATATAACTTCTTATTTTCAACTTCTTTAACTTTTTAATTATATATCGCATTATAATTACCTGTGTAAGCTTTATTCAGAAAGGCAAGCTATGGAAAATCTTTGTCGTGCATTATCAAATTATTTATTATCCCACAATTATATCAGTAAAGAGCAATACAACATATACAGCTATGGCATACAAATGATGTTTGAACATGGCTTGTCTATTCTGGTAAGCATTATCGTTATTGCACTCTTCAAGATGCCTCTTGAAGGATGTCTCTTCTTTGCCATATTCATTCCATTACGATCTTATCTTGGTGGTCTTCATCTTAAAACTTACAAATCATGTTTTCTTTTATCTCTTATGACGTTATTATGTATTCTTATACTTGTTAGGTTATTTACCCCTGCTCCATGGATATCCTTTATAATACTTGCGCTGTCCCTTGGTATAATTCTTTTTCAGGTTTATAGAGACTATAAGCATGCTCCTGAAGACAGTTTTCCCAAGCAGGTATG
>CAVBMG010000163.1:0-3045 GCA_963596435.1 Agathobacter sp. | reverse complement strand
GCCCAGAACCGGAATCGAACCAGTGACACGAGGATTTTCAGTCCTCTGCTCTACCGACTGAGCTATCTGGGCATTGACACATTGTCAATGACAAGCTGTATTTTACAATACTTCCGACAATGTGTCAAGCAAATTTTCACATACCTCTATTTCTGTTTCTTATCTGTTTTTATTATTTTTATGAATTGAATAATCAGCGTTGGCAGAAAACTCAGGGCAACGATCTGTCCTATTGCTGCCATAGACAGATCTGATACACTGAACACGCCATGCAGTGCAGGTACGAATATGACCAGTGCCAGCAATCCTACACCTGCGCCAAAGGCATAGAGGCTGTACTTATTGGACCATAATCCTAATCTGAAGATGGATTCTCTGCCTCTACAGTTAAACCCATGGAATAATCGTGCCAATGTCAACGTTGCAAACGCCATGGTGGATGCCATAGCGGCACTGATGGCAATACCAATATGATATGCGCTCATTGTAGCAATTGCTATCAGAATACCTTCTGACAGCATTGTCACAACAAAATCTTTTGTCATAATTCCTGTCTTGGGATCGCGGGGCTTCTCGTTTAACAATTCAGCATCTGCTGGTTCCATACCTATCGCCAGCGCCGGCAGGGAATCTGTCAATAGATTGATAAATAACAGATGTACTGGCGCAAATGGCACTGGTAAACCCATAATGGATGTATAAAGTACTGACAGGATTCCCGCTGTGTTTCCTGATAGCAGGAACAGAATGGCATTCTTGATATTGCGATACACATTACGACCATTGGCTACTGCTTTTATAATCGTAGCAAAGTTATCATCCGAAAGTATCATTGACGCCGCATCTTTGGATACTTCTGTCCCTGTAATGCCCATGGCTACACCAATATCTGCCTTTTTCAGTGCCGGAGCATCATTAACACCATCACCTGTCATGGATACAATATTGCCTTTTCTCTGCCAGGCTTCTACGATACGTATCTTATTCTCTGGAGATACTCTGGCATACACGGATATTCTGCTGACTTTATCATCCAGTTCCTTATCCGTAAGTGCATCCAGTTCAGCGCCGGTCAGAGCAAGATCCCCCTCTTCGTAAATACCAATCTGTCTTGCAATCGCCACCGCAGTAATCTTATGATCGCCGGTAATCATAACCGGTCTGATACCTGCTCTTTTGGCATTTGCCACTGCCTCCATGGATTCTGGTCTTGGCGGGTCCACCATAGATACCATTCCCAGGAAAATGAATCCATGTTCTGCATCTGCACTTAGTATCTCATTTGATTCCTTATATGCAAAAGCCAGTACTCTTAGTCCGTTTTGAGAGAATATCTCATTCTGCCTGCGTATTTTGTCCTTTTCCCGCTCTGTCATGGGATGTATCACATTACAGGAACGTACATGTGTGCAGCGTTCCAATAAGACATCTACCGCCCCTTTAGTCAGAATGGTAGGCACTCCATGAAGCAGATATTTACTACTCATCAGCTTCCTGTCCGAATCAAAAGGCACTTCTTCAAGTCGTTCCATGTTGCGGCGCAATACATCCTCATGAATCTCTGTCTCACCAAAGAATGTACCGGCATCTACGTAAATATTGCGAAACATCTCCAGTAGTGCATATTCTGTCGGGTCTCCAATTCCTTTTCCATCCACAATACTTGAATCATTGTTCAATACAGCGTCATAGAGCAGATAGCGCTGTGTCTGGTCTGAAATATTAAATTCGCGGGGTTCATACACCTTATGATTCATATAAATCTGCTGGACTGTCATTTTATTCTGTGTAAGCGTACCTGTCTTATCAGAACAGATTACCGACACACAGCCCAGACTTTCTACCGCTTTCAAGTCTTTGATAATGGCATTTTCCTTTGCCATTTTCTGCGTACCAAAAGCCTGCACGATTGTCACGATAGAACTTAATGCCTCCGGTATTGCCGCTACTGCAAGTGCTACTGCAAACATCATGGAATCCAGAAGTGGCATCTGACGATACATACACAATGCAAATACAACTGCACATATGATCATAATGAGCATTGCCAGTCTGCCGCTGAACTGATCCAGACTCTCCTGTAACGGAGTCTTACGCTCCTTGGCTGCATTCATCAGTCCTGCAATCTTGCCAAGCTCTGTCTCCATGCCTGTGGCTGTGACCAGAACTTCGGCACGTCCATATGTGACAAGGCTTCCTGAATACACCATATTCACTCGATCTGCCAGGGCAGCATCACCTTCAAGCACGGCGTCCGATTTCTCCACATTGGTAGATTCTCCCGTAAGAGAACTTTCATTTACCTGTAAAGAATAGTTATGAAGAATACGACCATCTGCAACAATCATATCCCCAGCTTCCAACATCACGATATCACCGGGTACGATCTCCCTGGATGGCACCTCCTGCTTCACACCATCTCTGATGACCTTTGCACAGGGCGAGGACAACTGTTTCAGACTTTCCAGAGAACGCTGCGCCTTTACATGCTGTATCGTGCCAAGAACTGCATTCATCACAAGCACCAGCAGGATTACAATGGTACTTTCCACATTTCCAGAGAACATGGAGATTACTGCTGCAACGATCAGTATCACTACCAATAGATCTGCGAACTGACTTATAAATACCTGAAAAATACTTTTCTTTTTTCCCTCCTGCAGGATATTCTCGCCTTTTGCCTGACGAATCTTGTCAACCTGCTGTGATGTTAATCCCTCTTTTGTTACCTGATGCTGTCTCATCAGCTCTTCTGTAGAAATGTTCCAAATGTTCTGCTGCGTCATGCACAAATCCTCCTTATAAAACCGGTTGATTTACGTTTGCCGCCTAAATACAAAAAGACTCTTATTGCACGACAAACGTACAATAAAAGTCTCGTTCCATTTCCATAGAAGTGTACTGCCCGGTTATCTTGCTGCCTATACAGGTTCTGATAACGTGATGACGACCAGCACAACACCGACTGCCCGATGCGAACTACTCCCTAATATTTGTTATATCTTAGCATATGCAGAGACCATTGTCAAATGAAAACTCAGTTAT
>CAVBMG010000162.1:0-3074 GCA_963596435.1 Agathobacter sp. | reverse complement strand
CTGGATAACACATCCCAGAAATAATACCTTGGACGTCTCTTCGTCTCCATATAGTTTCGCCCTACATATTCTCCGATAATTCCCAAAGCTAGAAGAATCGCTCCTCCAAGCAGCCATATAGATGCCAGAATAGATGACCATCCACTTACTGTTGTCCCAAAATAATGCTCATAAAATACGTGCACAATCATGCAAAATCCCATAATCAGTGCCGCTACTCCCATCATAAACACCATTCTGATTGGTTTAATACTAAAAGACGTAATGCCATCTACTCCAAGTGTCAACATCTTAGATAATGAATACTTGGATTCTCCCTGCATACGCGGAAAGACATCAAAATGTACCACCGAAGTCTTTAGCCCAATATCAGGAATAATGCCTCTCAAGAACAAGTTCACTTCTTCATACTCAGATAATGCATCCAGCGCTTTCGCACTCATCAGTCTATAATCAGCAGAATTCTCATAAATATTGCATCCCAAGAAATGCATTAATTTATAGAAGATCGTAGCTGTTGACTTTTTAAAGAAAGAATCTGTATTTCTGGAATTTCTTACTCCAAATACAATCTCATTTCCTGCATAATATTCCTTGATAAACCGATCCATTGCTTCAATATCCTGCTGCAGATCTGCATCAATTGTAATTACAAAATCACAATATTTTCTGGCATACATCATACCTGCCAAAATAGCATTCTGATGTCCCCTGTTATGTGCAAATCTAAGCCCTATCACTTTCTCTTCTTTCTGAAATAAGGACTGTATGATCTGCCATGTCTTATCTTTAGAACCATCATCCACAAACACAATCCTGCTTTCTTCAGATATCAACTCTTTAGATATTAGATCTTCTAATTTCTTTATCAGTGAATGCTCTGAGGTTTCTAATGCTTCTTCTTCATTATAACAAGGTACTACAATATATAGCTTTCCCTGCTTTTTGCTTCTGTCTGTTTCTTCAAATATTTCTATCTTGTCCAATTTTATATGTCCTCTCGTTACTTTTTATCCATTCGTGTAAGACATATGAATTTCACATTGGATGTAAAATACCGTCTCCATAAACGCTTCGGATCCTGTAGCAGGCGATACAGCCACTCTAACGACATTCTCTGCATCCACCGAGGGGCACGCTTAATATAACCAGCCAGATAATCAAAGCCGGCTCCTACGCCAATCAGCACTCCCTGTAGTTGTCCCATATGCTGATACATCCATTCTTCCTGCTTCGGTGCGCCGAGACCTATCCATATAAAATCCGGTCTGGCTTCATTGATCTTAGCCACAATCTGTGCATCTTCCTGTGGTGTTAATGCTCGAAATGGTGGTGCATACATACCCGTTATCTCAATCCCTGGGTAGTCCCTCTCCAGAACTTCTCTCATGGACTGCAGAGTCTCCTCTGTTGCACCATAAAAATAATGCCGATATCCCTTTTCTTTAGATATAGCAAACAATTCCAGCATCAGATCCGGTCCTGTTACCCTCTGTGCCTGCTTATATCCCTTTCTCCTGCTGTAACTTGATAGAGGAGCTCCATCAGGCAACGCCATGGCAGCACTGTTTTGTATCTTACGATATTCTTCGTTTTCATAAGACATTACTGTAGTGTGCACATTAGAAACACAAATGTACTTACCACGTAAATCATCCAGATGCTCGCCGATATATTTGATTGTATCTGACATATTGGTAACATTTATATTTGTCTTCAATATCTCACAATGTTGCAGCTCTTCCATTATTTATCCTTTACTCTATCTGTGATTTATAAATCAATATGCACTATTACGTGCAGTCCAATTGATTATAGCATTATTGATATAAAGTAGTCAATTCAGGTAAGTGTTATTCATAGTAATTTTACTTAAAAAGCGAACTCCTTAACGCATCCTTAGAGTTCGCTCTTCTTGTATTACTACAGCACTTATTGTACTTGCATCATGTCTGTATATACCAATGCATATGCTGTTGAAATGTAATCTGTTGTAAATGTTACCGTAGCATCATTCGTATCTTCATCAGCCAGCATATTGATCACTCCATTTCCCAGCTGAATTAAAGTAAACTGTCTACCTGGATATTGATATGCAGCAGGCACTGTCATAGTATACTGCATGGGGACATCTGTATGCTTCACAACTCCCTGTCTATTACTCATGGACATATTATAAGATGCCACATACTGATTGTCTCCAATTACCAATGAAAAAGCTTCCATAGCAGCTACACCCTGCTGTCTGCAATTTATAGTCAAACTTCCTACTTCCTGCCCATAACTATTTGCCATCGTTAATTTACTGGAACAATCAATCAACGGATAATCCTTATTATATGCAGTACTAAGTGCATCACTCGGGTAAAGATTCTTCAATGTTCCACCTGCATCCTGCTGCGCCAGCCCTACCATGTAATAATTATCCAGGATAAATCGATACGAAGTATACTGTTTCATCATAGGAACCATACTGTCTAAAGTATTGTATGGAATGTTACCGATGTCCTTGCTTACCATATCCATTCCCTGAATATTAAACTGACATTCCTCATACAGACCACCGAAGGCTGTTGCATCTTCCACATAGACATTGACAGGCATTGTTACCTGTCTTACAGTCTTCAAATTAGAAAATGCTTCCGCACCAACAGCTGTAATTCCCCTATAAAATACAATACTTGTCACTGTACTGTTATGCCATGGTCTATTACCAAGACAATCCCTGCTATAAGCGGGCACAGCACCTATTCCCATAATGTAAAGTGTATCATTCATAATCTTAGCTGTCAGATTCGTTGACTGTCCATCTGTGTATGTCCACGTATTACCACCATTAGATGTCCATACCGGACCTTGTCCTTCTGCATGTACGCTTATAGGGCAAATTGAAATACATGTAATTATTACAGCACATAAAACTCCAATTAACTTTCTCATAAGTATCTCCTTTCTCAGGTACTCAAAAAATTATTCTGTTTATGTCTATATAATACAGTCTATTTAAAAGATAATCAATATATCTCTACCAAAATTCAATCATCATTTTCATATCTTCTAAACACTATGTAAAC
>CAVBMG010000161.1:0-3136 GCA_963596435.1 Agathobacter sp. | reverse complement strand
ACTATATGGAGACGAAGAGACGTCCAAGGTATTATTTCTGGGATGTGTTATCCAGAGAAGATAAAGAGTAAGGTAGTCTGCCGTGCCAACATAGAAGATGGCATGGCAGATTTTGTAATTAGGGAGAACAGAATGGGACGGACAGAAAAGTATGATAGAATTATTATAGGAGCTGGCTTGTATGGTCTATATTCTGCATTATATTGTGGACAGAGAGGACAGAGTGTATTGGTGCTGGAATGTGACAGTGAGCCGTTTGGTCGTGCCACATATATCAATCAGGCCAGAGTACATCAGGGATATCATTATCCCAGGTCTATCTCTACAGCAATGAAATCAGCTGGATATTTTGAACGGTTTAATAAGGATTTTTCCTTTTGCATTAACAGAGAATTCAATAAAGTATATGCGACATCATCTAATTACTCATGGACAAGCGGAGAACAGTTTATGAATTTCTGCAAGGCAGCAGGAATTCCCTGTGAAGAGTTATATGCAGAGAAGTTTTTTAAATCTCATGTATGTGATGGTGCATTTATGACGAGGGAATATACCTATGATGCGAAGATTTTAAGGGATTATTATCTACACCGGTTAGAACCATTACCCAATGTTAAGATTCTGTATAACGTTAAGATTACGGAAATTGAGAAATTGCAGGATGCGTATCTCGTGCGTACGGCAGATAAGAGGGGGTATCAGACAGGCTTTTTGTTAAATGCCACATATGCTGGGACGAATCAGATACTGGATATGCTGGGATATGATAAATTTGGAATTAAATATGAGCTGTGTGAGATTATTTTATGTGATGTGAATGAGCTGTTGCATGAATATGGTTTTACAGTTATGGATGGACCATTCTTTTCGATTATGCCTTTTGGAAAGACGGGACTGCATTCTTTGACTTCTGTTACATTTACTCCTCATACAACAAGTTATGAACCGCTGCCAACTTTTGCCTGTCAGGCAAGAAGTAATGGATATTGTTCATCTATACATCTGGGAAACTGTAATCATTGTACGGCTAAACCACAATCGGCATTCCCTTATATGGCTAATTTGGCCAGGAAATATCTAAAGGATGAATACGCATTTACGTATAGAGAATCTCTGTATTCCATGAAACCTATTCTGATGAGTTCGGAGATAGATGATTCCAGACCTACGGTAATCCGTACTTATTCTACGAAGCCTACTTTTGTAGGGGTATTATCTGGGAAAATTAATACAGTATATGATTTGGATGAGGTATTGAATGATGGTGAATAAAGAGAAGAATTTTATTTCTGCAGTGGTTTATGTACACAATGCACAGAATAGAATAGAAGAGTTTTTTCAGGCAGTTTTAACGACCCTGGAGAATAATTTTGAACATTCAGAGATTATCTGTGTTAATGATGATTCAACAGACCAGAGTGCAGAAGTGATTAAGAGAGTAAGCAAGCAGGCTGCCACAGCAAGTGTTACGATATTGAATATGAGTTATTTTCATGGATTGGAAACGGCAATGAATGCAGGAATGGATCTTACAATAGGCGATTTTGTGCTGGAATTTGACTCTACAATATTGGACTTTGAACCAAAAGAGATTATGACGGTATATCGTCATAGCCTGAAGGGTTACGATATAGTAAGTGCTGCGCCTGCTGGTAAACAGAGATTGTCTTCCAGAGTATTTTATGGAATCTTTAATCATTTTGCACATTTTCCCTATAAAATGACAACAGAAAGGTTTCGGATTCTCAGCAGAAGAGTAATTAACAGGATTAGTTCCATGAATAAAACAGTGCCATACAGAAAAGCTGTCTATGCGGAGAGTGGTCTGAAGGTGGATCATTTGGAATATATGGCACAATACGGACAAAGTAAAAAAGTGGATAAGGATGAAAGAGAATACAGAGTGAGGCTGGCTATGGATTCCCTGATTTTGTTTACCGAAGTAGGATATCGGTTCTCTATGATCATGACGGTTCTAATGATGGTGATGTCCGTTTTTATGACGATTTATTCTATTGTAATTTATTCTACGGCGCATCCGGTAGAAGGATGGACAACGACAATCCTGTTCCTTTCAGTGGCTTTTTTGGGATTATTCGGCATTTTGACGATTATTATGAAGTATCTGCAGTTATTAGTTGATCTGGTATTTAAGAGAAAGCATTATAGTTTTGAAAGTATAGAGAAACTGACGAAATAAGGAGGGTGTGAAATGAAGCTTGCAATATCTAATATAGCATGGAATGCGCAGCAGGATGAGCAGGTGTATGAACTTATGCGTAAATATAATTTTACAGGACTGGAGATTGCACCTACCAGGATATTCCCTGAGCATCCTTATGAGAAAAAGGAGAAAGCTGTCAGGTGGTCATGGGAGTTAGACAGAGACTATGGATTCTGTGTCCCTTCTATGCAGTCAATCTGGTATGGAAGACAGGAGAAGCTGTTTGGCTCAGAGGAAGAAAGAGCAATTTTGCTGGCGTATACCAGAAAGGCAATAGATTTTGCAAGTTGGATTGGATGCCATAATCTGGTCTTTGGCTGTCCTAAGAATAGATGTGTTCCAGAAGGAAGAGAAGACAAGACAGGTGTGAACTTTTTCAGAAAAATAGGAGAGTATGCAGCAGAACGGGGAACGGTGATTGGAATGGAAGCGAATCCCCCTATCTATAATACGAATTATATCAATGATACAGCAAGTGCTCTCGAATTGATAAAGGAAGTGGATTCAAAGGGCTTTTTGCTCAATCTGGACGTGGGGACCATGATAGAGAATAAGGAAGATGTATCTGTACTTGCTGATAATGTGAAGTATATTAATCATGTACACATCAGTGAACCAGGACTTCGTCCTGTTGAGAAGAGAGAAATACATAAGGAATTGTATGATGTTTTGAAGAAGGAAGCATATCAGGGATATATTTCAATCGAAATGGGGAGATTGGACTCGATGGAACTGATAGAGAACACAATGCAATATGTGAGGAGTGTATTCGGCAATGAGTGAAATAGAAAATAAAGTAATATATGAGAAAAGAAACGGAGTGCCAAAGTTCTCCTGTATAGAATATGCTCCGAAGAAAAAAGAGTATGTAGTGCTGATACCTATTATCAACGAAGGAGAGCGTATTATAAG
>CAVBMG010000160.1:0-3226 GCA_963596435.1 Agathobacter sp. | reverse complement strand
CATAGGAGAAGCCTTCATAGCGGGATGAGGATAAGAACCAGTCTCCCTGCTTCACATACTTATGTGGGTTGGCACGATATCCCAGTAAGTACACATTATCCAGATGATATTTGAAGATCTGATGCTCCAGGTCATGCTGTACCTGATATTTGTTCCAGCTCTCTCCGCCACCTACGATCCATACATCATATTCATAGCCTTCTTTATTCAACAGATTGCATACTTCAAGAAGAATGTCATATCCCTTCTGTAGATTGAGTCTGCCCACTGTAACGAACAGAGGTCTCTGGCTCCGGTGAATATCTTCCACCGGTTCTGCTGCCTTGTTCAGAATATCCACCTGATTCAGCGGATTGTAGCATACGACCAGATTACCGGGATCTCCGATCACTTCTATGATGCTGTCCTTGATTACCTGTGATACGCACACTACATGCTGGAAACGCTGCATCATGCGAATCTCTTCTTCTGCTGTATACCATTCCTTCGTATAATAGGATTTCTTATAGTCTGTATGTACCCAGGCAACACGCTTGGGAATATATTCGCCATATGTCACCGCCATCCACATAATCCAGCTCTCTTTCATGCACAGCAGAACATCGAAATTCATCTGACGTATTCTGTCCTTTAACTGCTGTTCCGTATTTCTCCGTCTGCGGGCAATCAGCTTCCTCTCCCAGCGGTTCCTGCCCTTGGGGTACTCCTGCTCCATCTGGTAGAAATACTTCACATCTGCGGGATATATTTTATCAAAATCAGCATCCATCTTATCTGTCAGAATCGCCACCTCATGCTGTTCATGCAGGCGCATTACCACATCATACATCAGCTTCTCGACTCCACCGCCCTGAAGCAGATCATTTACTACCAATATCCTCATACTCTCATTCCCATACCTTTCTGTAACCTGCATATCATCCTGTGAAACTCTCTCCCCTGTTCCTGTCCGTACAGCTTTTGCAGGCTGCGTCCTCTCCACCGCAGTCTGCGAAGTCTCTCTTTATGGAATTTCGCATGTTGCGATTCCCTTAATGCCTCTCTCAATCCTTCTATTCCATTCTCTTTTCCATTCTCTTTTAACAGGAAATCCCTGAAATAATACAGCAATGCTCCATACAGAAGTATCTGTTGTGTATCACTCAATCCATTGCACATTATTTTATAATCTACATACAAGATGCCTTCCAGTACATCCTGTGTCTGTACCTGTCTGGATAGGGATCTGTCCCGCAACGTGTAATTATAGAGAATATCCGGCATTTTCACCCATCTGCTCACATACAGCATATATTGGAAAGTGAATGGAATATCCTCTGCGTATTTCACCTGTTCATCAAACCGGATATGGTGCGCCTCGATAATATCTCTGCAAAATACATGGAAGCATACTTCCCAGCCTGCCTTATACTGCAGGAAATCCTGCCACAGAAACCGCTCTCTGGACTTACTGTCAAATACTCTCTCTCCGACCATGTCATCAAAGCGTAATTCATAGAGGAACCGTCGCTTCTCGTCTATCCTTCTTGCAGCAAAGGAGCCTATATCATAACAACCGTTATTCATAGTCTCACGTATCTTTGACAGTGCTTCCTTCTCCAGATCATCATCCGAATCCAGAAATACGATATATTTGCCACCAGCAGCATCAAGCCCTGTATTTCTGGCGGCTGCCAGCCCGCCATTTTCCTTGTGGAGCACTCTGAATCTGTTATCCTGCTCTGCGTACGCATCACAGATACTGCCTGATGCATCCAGAGAACCATCATCTATCAGAATCGCTTCATAATCTTCATAAGTCTGCGCCTTGATGGAATCCAGACATCTTTTTAAATAATTTTCTACATTATATACCGGTACAATGATACTAAACTCTGTCATATCCATACCCTATATTGTATCTATGAATGTCTTTTCCACCTTATTGAACAGCACAAGCCCGGAAAAGATCACAATTGTCGTCAGAACAACGCCCCAAAGCAGAGAGGCAACCGGTACTGATCCCGCTCCGAAAAAGGCATATCTTACTGTCTCGATTACTCCTGCTACCGGATTGATCAGCGCAAGGCTTCTCCATATGCCCTGTAACTTGGACAAAGGATAAATGACCGGCGCTGCATACATCAGCAGATTCATCCCGACTCCAAGCATGACGTTAAGATCCCGGTACTTGATCGTCAGTGACGAGAAGATCAGACCAACTCCAAAGCCAAGAACAGAAATCATAAGTAAAAGCAGTGGAACTACAGCTACCCAGGCATTACTGTGAAATGTGAATCCACGCAGCTGGAAAATGCCATAGAAAATCACGAACATAATGCATTGGATCAGCATGTTCAACAGCTTCGTTATGGTATTCGCCAATGGAATCACAAGCCTTGGGAAATACACTTTCCCCATGATATACGCATTGTTACCAAATATATTATTATTCTCAAATACACAACCTGAAAAGAAACCCCAGACAAGGTTACCCGACATATAAAAGAGAAACTGTGGTATTCCATCTGTTGCAATTCCTGCAATCGTACCAAATACCACGGTAAAGATACCACTTGTGAGCAGTGGCGACAGAATCATGTAAAACGGTCCAAAAACCGTCTGTTTATATTTCGTTATGTAGTTCTTACGTATGAAAGTAAGGCACAGATCCCTGTACTTCCATATCTCCTTCACATCCATGTCAAGCAGTCCTGATTTCGGACCGATGACTGTTCTCCATTTCTTCTCCATTCTCTCTCAACACCCTCATTTAAAATACTGATTCAGATAATACTCCGGTGAAATGGCAAAAATCAGATACTCCATTGTCTTTCTTTTGCCAAATACATGATGATACCGCAGCAATGCTCCCCACATCCGTCTGCTGAATACACCATACAATCTGCTGCTCTCCACACCATATCTGGTGCGCATCAGATAATACCAGATCTCTATATTCCAGAAGTATGCCCTCTTAAAAGCCCGTAAAAGCTCCGGCTCCTGCAACTTCCTGCATAATGCAATGCGCTCTCTGTACACCTGCAATACTTCCAGATGCCTCATTGCAATCTCTGCACTCTGCATGATACTCCCCTGTCTCTGCCGGTACAGATACACTACTTCATCTATCCATTCCACATGCCTGCATTCCAACAGCAATGGCATGATTACAAATTCATCCTCATGCAGTTTCCCCTCCGGGAAGAAATGTCTGCACATGATCTCTCTTCGGATCAGCTTGTTC
>CAVBMG010000159.1:0-3239 GCA_963596435.1 Agathobacter sp. | reverse complement strand
AGGAGCTTCCTGTATACTTTAAAGAGTAAAGGGAATTGACCAAAAAGAATACCTCAAGTAAATTTAGATTATTACTGACCTGACCGTTGGTAAAATCTAAAAACACAAGAGGTATTCAAGATGAATGTTAAAACAAGAAAAGCAAAAAATCAAGCAAATGTAAGCAATCAGGTAACAAATCTTTTATCAAAAGAAGAACTGACCAAGAAAATAGAGGTGATAGAAAAAGAACTGAAATCCTGTACCTGGCGTGAACTGGAAACAAATGGTAAGTTCGCCAAAAACGACAAGCTGTCCTTCATTACTGATGACATGCTTATAGTAGGATGCGATATAGGCAGTGAGACTCATTATATCAGAGCCATTGATGTCAGAGGAAGGGAACTGAGCCATGGCGCATTTGAATTCAGTAACACATCGGAAGGCTTTGCAAATGCCAGAGCGTGGGTGCTGGAACTTGCAGCAAAAAACGATAAGAAACAGATAGTGCTGGGGCTTGAACCGACAGGTCACTACTGGTTTGCGTTGGCTGCATGGATGATTTCAAATGGAATCAGCGTTGTCCAGGTAAATCCCTATGCTGTAAAGCAGAGTAAAGAAATCGAGGACAACAGTCAGCGAAAGGATGACAGAAAAGATCCGAAACTGATTGCAAATCTTGTGAAAGATGGTAATTACGGAATGCCATATCTTCCGGAAAAAATCTATGCGGATATGAGAAGGCTCTCCATGTTCAGAGACCAGCTTACAGAAGACAGGATCAGAAGCATTAATCGGCTGCACAGGGAACTCAAGATCTATTTTCCGGAATATATGGACGCATTCGGAAAAATTGATGGTGCATTTACATTGGAAATATTGAAGGTATCAGCGATTCCATCTGATATCGTTGCACTTGGAGCAGAAGGCATGAAAAATATCTGGCATGCCGCCAAGCTGCGAGGGCGCGGATACAGCAGAGCCGGTGAGATTGTGAGATATGCAGAAAACAGCGTAGGAATCACAGATGGGATTGATGCGGGTCGTGAAGCAGTGAAATGGTATGCAGAACAGATCCTGAAGCTGGATGGGCAGCTTGCAGTTGTAGAAAGTGCTTTACACAGTAAATGCAGGGAGATACCTTACGCAGAAAACATACTGGAGATCAATGGTGTAGGTGAGAACATCCTATCCGGAATACTTGCAGAAATGGGTGACATCAGCAGATTTGACGATGTAAAGGAGATCCAGAAATTGAGCGGAATGGGTCTGGTGGCATGCAGTTCAGGGAAGCATAAAGGACAGACGAAAATCAGCCACAGAGGACGAAAAAGGCTTCGTTACTGGCTGTTTCAGGCAGCCAAATCAGCAGTGTCACATGCAGACGAAATCAGGCAGTTGCATGAGTATTACACTACACGGAGCAAGAATCCGCTGAAAAAGATGCAGTCATTGGTCGTGATTGCCTGCAAGATATTAAGGGTGATTTACACCATCCTGAAGACGGGGACAACTTATGATCCGCAAAAAATGCTGAAGGATATCAAACGCCCAGTATCGGCACAGGCATCACTGGCAGCATAAGAGACAACAAAGAATAAGCAACATAATCCAGAACTCTGCCGAGTGGCTGATAAAAGGAATCGGAGACTGGGCAGGGTTCTGGAGAACAGAAACCCATAAACGATGGAGACTGAAAAGGACTGCATCAGCAAAAGACCAACAGGAGTCTGGAGTGGCATAGCGTCCACTGAGCCAATCAGTACCACAACAGATGAATGCAGGTCAGTAACAATCAAACATAAAAACAAGAGCTGTAGCCGGCATCGGTATTTTCCGTGGGGCATGACCCCGTCTAGGAGCTTAGCTGGCACTCAGTGTATGGTAGATGGGACGAAGGAAGTTGGGACACGATCCCCTTAGACACGGAAGGTTCATCATCATAGTTGAACAGAGGGAAAATAGCCTTTATAAAGCAAACAACAGGGATGCTTTATGAAGTATACCTATTTATCAGCTATTCGGTACAGGATACTACGATATCCATCACTCTCGGCTTTTGTTTTGAGGTAAATAAAAATCGTCAAAGCCAGTAAAATCAATGATTTAGGGCTTGACAGAATAGGAAGGAAGATCTGATGTGTGAATCAGATACGTCAGCGTTAAAATATAAGGCAAGGCTTAAGGTTTTTCGGGAGGGAACTTCCTTCGGACCTGGAACAGCAGAGCTTATGGAGCTGATTGACGAGACTGCGTCTTTGGCGGAAGGATGCGCCAGAATGGGAATGGCATATTCCAAAGGCTGGAAAATCTTAAAGCGTGCGGAAAGTGATCTTGGAATACAGTTGATTGTCAGTTGCAGGGGAGGAAGAAGCGGCGGAAGAACGGAGCTTACCGATAAGGGCAGAGAATTCCTTCAGGCATACAGACACATGGAAGAAGAAATGAACCAGACTCTGGAAAAGGCTTTTAAGGTATATTTTGGCAAAATTACTGAATATCAGGGAGAATAAAGATGGATAAGAAGATAAAAGTCATTTATGGTGGTACAGTTGTAACAGAAAATGAAAAGGACGCTTTTATTAGTAATGGCGCAGTAGCATATACGGATACGGAGATTCTGGCTGTGGGGACCAGACCGGAGATTACTGCGGAGTATCCGGATGCCGAGCTTCTGGATGCCGGAGGCGGATATATTACCCCATCCTTTGTCAATCCGCATGAGCATTGCTATTCCGCTATGGTCAGAGGCATGGCAATGACAAAGTATGCCCCATCAAATTTTATGGAGAATCTGACACAAAAGTGGTGGAATCTTGATAAAGCGTTGACCGAAGATCAGATAAGAATCGGAACACAGGCATTCCTGATTGACGCTGCCAAAAACGGGGTTACAACAGAATTTGAGCACAATGCATCCTATGGCTGTATCGAGGGCAGCTTAATGATGATTGCTGAAGCGGCAGAAAATGTCGGGCTTCGCATCTGCCCTTGCTTTGAAGTGTCGGATCGGTGGGGAGAGGAGACCGCCAGACGTGCAGTAGATGAGAATATCCGGTGGATGAAATTCTGTGATGAGAAAAAAACGGATCAATTTGCATCAACGCTTGGATTGCATGCTTCGTTTACGTTGTCAGATCAGACTTTTTCCTATATAAGAGAGAATTACCCGTCAGAAAGAGGCTGCCATATCCATATTGCGGAGGCTTTGTACGATGAAGAAGACTCTCTGGAAAAATATGGTATGCGCATTACACAAC
>CAVBMG010000158.1:0-3291 GCA_963596435.1 Agathobacter sp. | reverse complement strand
GTCTTAGGAGGACCCCGTTATATCCATTTAACTAAGGAAACGAGTACAAATATTCGTACTTTTCTATTATATCAAAATATGCTTTGAATGCAATAGTATTTTAGGGAAAATTAATATAGCCCTGTAGCCAGATTACGCCCTTGAAACGCCGCCCAACTGCCGGTTCTCCATATAAATCTTTCCTGTTAATGCATACGTCAAAAGTCAGCTCGTTACACTCTAATGACATAATCACCAACTGTTCACCTGTTATACGATTGACTTCTTCTCTGACATCAATAATTTCACCAAGAATAGAATATTGGTCACACTCTACTCCATATGGCATGAAATACGTATCTACCAGACTGAAGACATCTTCCTTGTGTATCTTTCTTGATATAGTAGTATACGTATCCATATCTTCCAGGGTTAGACTCTCTATTGCCTCTTCGTTTCCCATTCTTGCCTGTGCTAACAACTGCTTTCGCTCTGAAGATGCCTTTTTACTCTTCTCTTTCTGCTGCTCGTTCTTATTAATGGGCATCATGATCGTACCTTCCACGGACAATCCGCTCAGAGTCAACGTTGTTCCCTGAATTGGAAGTTTTTCTTCTGCTTTTAATTTCTTATAAGGCACAATATTCTGAAGGTAGAAGATCAAAGATACTCCTACCTTGATATCATCACATACTCCGGCATAGGATTCCTTTTCTGCATGACGCTCTACTGTAATATCCTCGCTGGAACTGATATGACTCCCGCGAAGATAGGGGAAATAGTATTCATATAAAAAGACATTTTTTTTGTCTACTTCCCCTCTGACACAGATACCTGCATCTTTTGCAAAATCAAGACAGAGTTCTGCATATAAGTGATCTTCCTGATCTGCTACAAAATCCTTTGTTGCATACCGACCAATCTCTTTTATATTCTGTTCCATTTCTGGTCTGGTCTCCTGCAATACTGTTTTGGTAACAACCTCTCCGATCAGCTCTTTTAGCTGCTCTCTTTTCTCAATATTGCTGAATCCAACTGCCCTTAAATATCTATGCACTGCCATTTATGCCTTTCCTGTTATTAGCGAATTTCTGTCTTTCCGCCCATGTATGGCTGTAATACTTTAGGAATTCTTACAGAACCATCTGCCTGCAGATTATTCTCAAGGAATGCGATCAGCATTCTGGGTGGAGCAACTACTGTATTATTTAATGTATGCGCAAAATACTTTCCATTCTCACCATTTACACGGATTTTTAATCTTCTTGCCTGAGCATCTCCAAGGTTGGAACAGCTTCCTACTTCAAAATACTTCTTCTGTCTTGGAGACCATGCTTCTACGTCAATAGACTTTACTTTCAGATCTGCCAGATCACCGGAGCAGCATTCCAGTGTACGTACTGGAATATCCATAGAGCGGAACAGATCAACAGTATTCTGCCATAATTTATCAAACCACATCTTAGAATCTTCCGGCTTGCAGACAACGATCATTTCCTGCTTCTCAAACTGATGAATTCTGTATACACCTCTCTCTTCCAGGCCATGTGCACCTTTTTCTTTTCTGAAACAAGGAGAATAGCTTGTCAGAGTCTTAGGCAGCTCTTCTTCAGGAATAATAGTATCAATAAATTTACCGATCATGGAATGTTCACTTGTACCGATCAGATAAAGGTCTTCTCCTTCAATCTTGTACATCATTGCGTCCATTTCATCGAAACTCATAACGCCTGTTACAACGTTACTTCTGATCATAAAAGGAGGTACACAATAAGTAAATCCTCTGTCAATCATGAAATCTCTTGCATAGGAGATAACAGCTGAATGTAATCTTGCGATATCACCCATCAGATAGTAGAAGCCATTTCCTGCTACCTTTCTGGCGCTGTCCAGATCAATACCATTGAACTTCTCCATAATCTCTGTATGATATGGAATTTCAAAATCAGGAACTACAGGTTCTCCATATTTCTGTACTTCTACGTTCTCTGTATCATTCTTACCAATAGGTACACTTGGATCAATAATGTTAGGAATTGTCATCATGATCTTAGTAACCTTTTCATTTAATTCTTTTTCTTTCTCAGCCAGGCTTTCAAGACGTTCTGCATCTGCTGCTACCTGCTTCTTTACTTCTTCTGCTTCTTCTTTCTTACCCTGTCCCATCAGAGCACCAATCTGTTTTGAAAGTTTATTTCTCTCTGCACGAAGATTATCTGCTTCCTGCTGTGTTTTTCTTGCTTCTGCATCCAGTTCAATTACTTCATCTACCAGTGGTAATTTATGATCCTGGAATTTCTTGCGGATATTCTCCTTTACAGCTTCTGGATTCTCTCTTAAAAATTTAATATCTATCATTGTTAAACCTCCTAATATTTTTCCTTTACAAGTATTTTATTTTACTACTTCCTGAATAACTACGGAAGTAGTTTTTACCAAATCAATGATTTTCTCTTTCTTTACGGGCTGTCCAAATTTATCCTCAATGACACGAAGTACAGGTCTTTCAGGGAAATGAGGATTCTGCCTCATGACAATTGCCAATTCTCCTTCATTTGTCTTTACCTTTGATCCTACAGGATATACTGCAATCAATTGAAGGAACGTACGTACGATTTCTTCATCATACCATATTCCACTATAGTTACGTATGCAGTTAATTGCTTCATGGACTCTGACTCTTACTTTACCAATACCACAGATCCATTCATCAAATTCATCACATACTCCAACAATCTGGCATTGCCTTGATACAATATCTGTTCCCAGTGGATAGCCTGATCCATCCTTATGCTCATGGTGATTCAGTATGATATCCTTTGCATTATCTGATATCCAGTCTTCACCCTTTACTGCTGTATAGCCATAGATAGGATGTTTCTTATATTCTTCCTGGTCTTTATTAGGCAGAAGATGAATATCCTGATCCTCATACCGAACTACCAGGTAACGTAATCCCAGATCATGAAGTAATGAACTGACACTTATGTCATATACATCTTTTTCAGACATTCCCAGTTTTAAAGCAACCAGTGTAGCTATTGTACAAATAGTAAGTGAATGCTCATAGATATCTGCACTTCTCTCTTTAATATCATAGACGCGCTCTACCACTGCATCTTCTTCCAATATATCGGAAATAATATTCTGCGCGGTTTTTGCAATTTCCTGTAATCCTTCAGTCTGTTGATATACGTGCAGTTCTAATATTTCTTTTACCCTGTTCTTTATCTTTACTTCAACATCGTCTTTTAATATTGTAATCTCCTGTAATGAGATTCTCGATGCCTGTTCTTTATTATCTTCAATATA
>CAVBMG010000157.1:0-3421 GCA_963596435.1 Agathobacter sp. | reverse complement strand
TTTAGTCAACTTTTTCATAGGCAATTCTGGGGCTTCCATCTGCAATATGGATGATTCCACATTGTATGAACCCGTTCTTGACCAGAAGGTGCTGCATGGTCAGATTATCATGATGTGTATCTGCACGCAGATGAGGACAAATATTCTGACAAAATGACACACATGTCGCAAAAATGCCTTTTATCTGTCCATCACTGGCAAGGTGGTGTATCGTGCCATATGGCGAATCCTCCAGCCATTTTCCCTCTTCTATTACCTGATAAGTAGGGTCATCACCCAGGATAAAGGCAAACGCTGCGTGAAGCTGTCCATTTTCTTCGCAGACATAAGAAGTGCCTTTTGCAATATCCGTCTCCAGTACTGCTCTGTTCGGATGTCCCGGTTTCCACTGCGTCGGATTGCCTGACTTGTCCATATATTCCTTTGCCAGGCGGTAAATTCTTAACATTTCGTCAATATCTTCCAGTTTAGCATGTCTGATTGTCATTGTCGTACTCCTTTGCTTTTTCCTGTATATGATCCGATTTATGCTGGCTGCCCCATTGACACATGGATACCAGAATGGGGATTAAGGATTTGCCGCGCTCTGACAGGCTGTATTCTACCTTGGGTGGAATCTGCGGATACTCTGTTCTGATAATCAGAGAGTCATTCTCCATTTCTTTAAGTGTGGCACTTAATGTCTTGTGAGAAATCGTACCAAGACATCGTTTCAGTTCGTTGTATCTCATGACAGGCTTGTGCTGTGCCAGCCAGTAAATGATGATCAGTTTATATTTGCCATTAATAAGGGATAAAGTATATCCAAAATCCGTATCTGTAATATTCTCCCCCGTATGACAGCACTCTTTATGCGGCATACAATTAGACGTCATTTTGCGTTGACTCCTTTCATTACTTTCCTTTAGGTGAGTATATAACCTGAATGTGCGTACTTCCTTTTTTATAAATTGTAATGTATATTGTAGAAAAGGGCAATAATAGATTTAGAAATATTCAGGAGGTAACGACATTGAATCAGGTATTTAAGATTGAAGATTTGCGTCCGTTCAGAAGCGGGATGACGGTTTCAAGGGATTCAAAGCTTGGAATAACGAACAAGGTCACGTATTTCTCTATGGGCGATGATACATCCATCAGCCAGGAAAGTTATGACAGAATGACGATGTATATTGGTGCCGCCGGATGTGGAGAATTTATTATTGGGGAGAACCAGAGCATCGTTTCTATGGAGCCTGGTCAAGTACTCATTGTCCCTTCTAAGACATTATGTGGCATGCAGACATCTACAGGTATGGTATACACTGAAATTATTTTAGAAAAGGAGAACACTATGAACAAGAACATCAAAGCAAATGAAGTATTCGCATTAAAGGATCTCATCTCTTATGAAGAAGGAAGCATTGCAAATATGGATGTTGTAAGCAACCCTACTATGAAGTATGTGCTTATGGCGTTCGATGCGGGTACAGGTCTGACACCTCACCGCGCACCTGGTAACGCTATCGTATTTGCTCTGGAAGGCAAAGCAACGATCGGCTACGAAGGTAAAGATTATGAACTGAATGCCGACGAGTGCTTCCATTTTGAAAAGAACGGACTTCACAGCGTAACAGCAAATGAGAAGTTCAAAATGGCACTTTTACTCGTATTAGAATAAGGAATGGATAAGAAGAGAGGGACATTTTTGATAGTGTCCCTCTTTTTGTATGTTTGTTATGATTTTCTGGTATGAAGTAATTCCTCACATGCCTGTTGCCAGCATTCCTCCGGTATCATGGGCCATTTACATTCGCCGTATTTTGCCTGGCAAAGTTCCATTGCCCTGTTTAGGGCGGTTCCATGGGCAACTGTTCCACCTCTTAAAAGCTGTTCACTTACCTGTGTCCAGAAAGGCGCTGTTTCATAGAGAGACTTCTCTCTCATTTCTTTAATTACAGCTTCTACATCATAATCCAATGTTACAAATTCTACTTCCCATTGCTTGTCCTTACTATGTAAAATCATAAATTCTGCCTTTGATTTACCATTTAAGGGACAGCCTACAGAACCAGAATTCCATACAGTTTTACCATATTGGGTAAAATTGGCAACTCGATGCGTATGCCCACATAAAATATACTTTGGTGCTACATCTGCAAAAATTTCTTTATTCTCAATATGATCGGGAAGAATCTTCTCAAATAGATTTCTCGGTGAACCATGACACAGCATCAGATCAGGCATGCCATCTATCTGCACTGTCATGGAAGCAGGTAATCCCTTCAGATAATCCAGATCTTTGCCCGTAAGATGCTGATTTCCATAGCGAATCATTCCAATGGTACTTGGATACGCGTCCCATTCAGGGTGATTCTCCCCCAGTCCATTTAACTGATAGTTTTCTTTATTCCCTTTAATAATATAGCAGGGGGCAATGTTTGGCAATTCATATAGTATCTTCATGGTCTCTTCCAAACCTGGGAACTCTCCTACATAATCACCCAGCAGACAATATGCATCAATGTTTTGTGTCTCCAGATATTTTAAGCACGTTTCAAACGCTATATGATTACTGTGAATGTCCGATAATACAGCTATGTTCATATGATCTCCTAATCTTATATATTGGGTTAGTATTTACATTCGTCCCGTTCTCTTTATAACGATTTGCAATTACCTGATTATACCATATTTTTGTAACCTTTTCACATATCTTATCATAATATGATACCAAAACGTATATTATGACAAGGAGAATGCCTGATGCAGGACTATAGACAAATGCCCTATGTAGATCAGTTCCCTATAGCTATGGCATATGTTCCGTGGCAGCAGAACTGTAACATGTACGAGAATCTGGATGAGGCTTTTCGGGTCGGCACAATTTTTCCAGTATTAAATAAGCCCTTCAAAGGAGGAGAAAAATGTCGATGATGAATTGTAAATGCAATGAAAGACAGAGACTTTTGACAGAAATCAGCAAGGTGGATTTCGTATTAAAAGACTTGAATCTGTATCTTGATACGCACCCTTACGACCAGCAGGCAATCGAGCAATTCAAGCAATTTAATCGTATGAAAAAGCAATTAACAAAGGACTATACCAAGGCATATGGACCTCTGGTACTTAGTATTCTGGATGATTCCATGCGTGAATGGAAATGGTCGTTGCAGGATTGGCCCTGGGAAAGGGGGTATAACTAAATGTGGAATTATGAGAAAAGATTGCAGTTTCCGGTAAATATCAAAGAAACAAACCCGGAAATAGCCAAGATCATCATTACACAGTATGGTGGACCAGATGGAGAATTAGGAGCTTCGATGCGCTATCTTTCCCAGCGTTATACCATGCCCTACAATGCTGTTGCAGGTGTTCTGACAGACATTGGTACAGAAGAACTGGCACATTTTGAGATGATCTGTACGATTGTGCATCAATT
>CAVBMG010000156.1:0-3462 GCA_963596435.1 Agathobacter sp. | reverse complement strand
GGTTTAGTAGGAAATAGGTGTTTTATAGAAAATGCATTTTACAATATGACCATAATTCCACGTGCAAGCATCTTTAGTCCCAATGTCACCATAAATATTACATTTACCCTCATCATAAGCATTCTGTGATGATTCTTCACCGCTGATGAAAGCAAGCCAAAAAGAATCATGCAGGGAACAGTTCCCAAAGCCCAGACTAGCATCATTCCTGCGCCTTTTGCTCCGCTTCCTGATGAAACTGCCAGCATCCACATACTGTTAGATGCTGCACAAGGCATAATGGCTGTAAAGATACCTGCTGCGAGCGGGCCATACTGACGTGCTTTCCGATATTTTGCCGATACTTCACACAATGAGGGCAATCCTGCCTGCACTCGTCTAATCCCCGGCAATCCCCAGACAGACAACCCGATACATATAATATATATACCTGTTAATGTATAGAACATACTTTTCATTTTATCATCAAAGATCAACATACTTCCCACAGAGCCAAATACCAGACCGAGAACGGCTGCCATAAATACCCTTCCCAGATGATATTGAATCATATTCCATCTCTTTGTGCCCTCTTCTATCTGTCTGTGTGCTGTCTGTGACAGCATAATTCCACCACACATCACAATGCAATGTGTTCCCGTCACCAGTCCAATCATAAAAAGTCCAATATAGGACACTCCGTTCTCGGCTTTTGGAATACCTGGAAGCCTGATTACAGAAAGCAATATATACAATACAATGATTGCAATTACACTACACAGATCATAGATTCTTCCCCTGGCCTTTTTATCAGTTGTAGGATAACCAGCCCTGCACAATGCTTCTTTTACCTGCGCTTCACTGATAATATTTGCATCATACAGAATCTCTGCGCACCCTTTCCAATAACTTACCTCTGTTTTGATGATTCCTCTGGTATAATTAAGTCTCTGGCACAGAATATCCTCGCATTGTCTGCACCAGAGCCCTTCAATTCCTGTTTCAAGTTTCTCTGTTCTCATTCCAATATCCTTATAAATTTATGCCGTACACAAGCTTACCCCAGTCTCTTCAACCGCAGTGCATGCAATAATACTGCAATGGATGAAAAAGACATCGCAGCCGATGCAATAGACGGATTCATAACTCCACAGGCAGCCAGCGGAATACAGATTATGTTATAACACAAAGCCCATGCCAGATTCCCATAGATATTATGCATAATTCCCTTTGCTACATCTACCGCCATACACAGCTTACTCATATCATCCTTCAGAATGATAATGTCTGCTGTATCTCTTGCAATCTCTGTTCCATTTTCTATGGAAATACCCAATTCACTGACCGCCATTGCAGGTGCATCATTGACACCGTCTCCTACCATTGCCACACATTTTCCACTCTGCTGTAACTGTCTGACAGCATCTGCCTTTCCTTCCGGTGCAACCTCTGCCAATACATGCCGGATTCCTGCCTGATTGGCTATCTGTTGTGCAATTTTCTTCTGGTCACCACTTATCATACAGACATCAATTCTTCGCCTTTTTAGTCCTGTGACCATCTCTGCCACATCATCACGCAGTACATTTCTGTCAATGTCATTACCGCCAAGTGTCAATGTTCCTGTTTTGTCAAAAGCCATTTCATCTATCTTGCATAAGGTCTGAATGCTGGCTGCGTTCTTGAATAAAATACCTAATTCACAGGCTCTTCCTGTTCCTACCATAATACTGGTAGGTGTTGCAAGACTAAGCGCACAGGGACAGGCTACTACAAGTACTCCACATGCCGTCATGATTGCCTGCTCTATATTGCCCTTATCCCATACGAAATACCACAACAGACATACAGCTACCGCTATAATAATAACAACAGGGATAAAAATTCCTGCAATTTTATCTGCGAATTTCTGAATAGGAGTAGATGATATCTGTGCCTGTCTGACGATTTCGATCATCTTCTGCAATGCAGAATCTTCTCCCACTGAATTTACACGTATCAGTACTTTCCCCTGACGATTCAGAGTTCCTCCGATACAGGTATCTCCCTTCACCTTTTCTACAGGAATACTCTCACCTGTCATGACTGATTCATCTACCATGCAACAGCCAGACTCTACGATTCCATCCACAGGAATTCTCTCACCTGAGTCCACTATGACCAGTTCTCCGACATTGATCTCATCAACGGATTTCTCTACTTCTGCGTTTTTCACTAATACTCTTGCCTTTTGAGGCAGAAAGCCAAGCAGCCTGCGCAGTGCCTGTGATGTCTCACCCTTTGCCACAATCTCCAGATATCGTCCGAACAGCACCAGACTGATCAGAACACCTTCACATAGAAAATACAGCTTAATATCCTCTCTCTGCGTGAAGGTAATGTATGTACTGTACAGATAAATCAGTGTTGTGGAAAAAGCCATCAGAGAATCCATATTCCACTGTCTCGTCCGTGCTGCCCGTATCAACCCTTTATAAAAAATTCTACCTGGAAAGATCTGCAGCAAGGTAGCAAGCACGAACTGGAGATATGGGCTGGGATTCCATAAAATCGGTGTAGCCAGCAAAACCGCTGTGATCAGGTTCTTTAACATTGTAACCTGCTCATTTTGCCATATTTCTTCTTCACCACTATCCCACTTCTCAATCTCAGCATCGACTCCATGACTGCGAAACCATGCAAGCAGCATACCGCCTTTTATCTGCACCGGATATACACGTACAGAAACAGAACCATCCTCATTTCTGACAAAGCTGCGCACTCCATATACTTCCTGTATACACGCCTGTTCCAGCTCAAACACGGCATCCACATTCTGGACACGCATATTTATATTCTCTACAGGTACTTGATATCCTGCTCTGGTTAAACGCTTCTCCAGCACCTCCAGCTGAAATACGGAATCATCTGCCTCAACAGTTGCCTGTGCTGACAGAAAATTCACCTGCACATCCTTTACTCCTGCCTGTTCCAGAATCAGTTCCTTTACATGTGGTGCACAGGCTGCGCAATCCATTCCCATAATTTTAATGATTATTTTTCGCATACAGATTCTTTCTTACATTTCAGATACTGTTTAAAGGCAACAAAGGAACTGGGCAGACATAATGCCGGCACTTCAAATAAAAATACCCAGCTTATCCAGTCCACTCCCTGATAAAAGACACCATTATAAGTAACACCTTCTATCAGTGCAAAATAAGAATAATTCCATACTCCCCACAATCCGGAAGCAGACCCGCACAAGTGAATGATGAGGAATCCTACTGTTGTAAATACTCCTGCAAATGCTGTCACCAACGTGGCACTCATTCTCTGCATTTTAATAAGGAATATTGATACAACAGGCAAAATATAAACAACCAGATTCAATACCAGCAGTGAAAAAGGAATACTATATCCCCAGTTGACAGCCTGTCTGATATGATCTCCATCATGCATCAATACAGATGCCAGAATAACAATTGCTGTGCTCATTAATAC
>CAVBMG010000155.1:2539-3480 GCA_963596435.1 Agathobacter sp. | reverse complement strand
ACAGGTTAAAGCTTGACTGCATCATGGTTGGAAGCGATGAAGTATGGAATTATAAAGAAGGCAAGGGAAATGCGGCTGTAAAGTTCGGTGAAGGACTTACCTGCCCGAAACTTGTTGCATATGCACCAAGCGTAGGCAAAAGCGGCGTGTCAGATGATTTACCAGAATACATTGTGAAAGGTTTACAGAGATTTCAGGCGATTTCCTCCAGAGACGACCTTACAGAGCAATTTGTGAACAGTATCGTAAATAAAACACCAGTGAGAGTACTGGACCCCACCTTCCTTACGAAATTCCCTATGCAGGAGAAAAGTGGAATAAAGAAACCTTATATTATGTTCTATTATTGTGATGGAATGCCAACGGAGCTGAAACAGGCAATTGTAAAACAGGCACATGAAAAGGGATACGCTGTCTACGGGGCAGGAGAAGGCGATAAGCTGTATGAAGATATCACCATTAATCTGACTCCGTTTGAATGGATTGGCATGTTCAGAAATGCAGCCTTCGTATTTACAGGAACTTTTCATGGTGTTGTCTTTTCCATTTTAAATCACCGTCAATTTCAGGTGTATATGACAAATGAGAGCAGAATCAAGAAGATCACTTCCTTATTGAATCAGTTTGAGATTGAACTGGGCAAGGTGGATCTGAATGGAAATAATGAAATATTCAGTGAAGAGATCAATTACGATACAGTAGATAAGTGCATTGAAAAGCTGGAGAAAAACAGCAGAGATTTCCTTGCATGTATAGGAGAGTAGACAGTGAAAGTTGCGATTATTACACGTCATGCAATCTGCAATTATGGTTCTTTCCTGCAGACATATGCATTGCAGAAAGAGATAGATAAGCTGGGGCATGAAGCAGTTATTATTGATTATATCCGAGAGGATGAAGAATACCATAAGAGAATTAATGTAGCACTTAAAAAATCCGGG
>CAVBMG010000155.1:0-2524 GCA_963596435.1 Agathobacter sp. | reverse complement strand
TGTATACAAGCTGAGCAGATATCCAGAGACGGTTCTCATGGAGAAGAAGTTTGCTTCCTTTAGAAACAACCTGTTACATATGACCAAATTATATACTTCCCTGGAAGAGTTAAAGCAGGATAAACCACAGGCGGATGTGTTCTGTACAGGAAGCGATCAGGTATGGGGACCAATCAGTCTGGACAGTTATGATCCGGCATATTTTCTGGATTTTACCAAGGAGCAGGATACCAGGATTGCATATGCTGCCAGCTTTGGCAAAAAGAAGTTTGATGAAGAATCCAGACGCTTTTATAAAGAAGCTCTTCAAAAATATGATGTAATCAGCGTGAGAGAGAACAGCGCAGTATCAGTGATTCGTGATCTTGGTATTGAGAATGTGCAGCAGGTATTAGATCCTACCTTATTATTAAATGCAGAAGAATGGTCTCAACTGATTACTAAGGATATAAAAGGAAAATACGTCCTGGTGTATCAGATTCATGCCAATCCAGCCATGGATAAATACGCCGAGGAATTTGCCAGACGTGTGAAGCTTCCTATTTTAAGAGTGTCCTTCTATCTTCATCAGATTACAAGAGCTGGAAAGCTGGTGTACTTACCTGATGTGGGAACTTTTCTTTCCTATATTAAGAATGCAACATATATGATAACAGATTCCTTCCATGGTACGGCATTTGCCATTAACTTTAATACGCAGTTCGTGAATGTGGTACATGATGAGACTGCTACAAGAAATCAGAGTTTATTACAGTTGACAGGGCTGACAGACAGAATTATTACAGACAAGACAGATTTCAGTATTATCAATAAGAAGATAGATTTTGAACCGGTCAATGCAATCATTGAACAGAATCGAAAAGAATCAATCGAAAAACTAAATGGTTTTCTGAGGAGAAAATAAATGAGTAGTATAGAATTATTCCAGAATAAAACGGATTGCTGCGGCTGTAGCGCCTGCTATAATGTATGTCCACGAAAAGCAATATCCATGCAGGAAGATGAATATGGATATGTTTATCCGGTGATCGACCAGGATAAATGCGTGGGATGTGGATTGTGCAGGAAAGTCTGTCATTATCAGGGTGATAAGGAATTGAGAACTCCTGTAAAAGCATATGCAGCAGCCGGTAAAAAGGAAGAATTTCTGAAAAAAGTAGCTTCAGGCGGTATGTTTTCTCTGGTAGCAGAGAAGATTCTGGAGGAAGGCGGTGTGGTATTTGGAGCAGCCATGGAATATCACAATAACACACTGATTCCAAAACATATAGCTATTGAAAGTAAAGAAGAACTGTTTAAACTACAGGGTTCTAAATATGTACAGAGCTTTATCGGCGATACCTATGCAGAGGCAAAGAAGTATTTAGCAGATGGCAGGAAAGTCCTTTTCTCCGGCACACCTTGTCAGATAGAGGGATTGAAAGGATATCTTGGCAGAGAATATGAGAATCTGTATACCATAGATATCATATGTCATGGTGTTCCGAATGCGAAGTGGTTTCAGGACTATATAAAAGTATTTGAAACGAAATTGCAGGGCAGCATCTATGCATATAGCTTCCGGGATAAAAGCAGAGGGCAGGGGATGAATGCCAGAGTAGAGTATTATGATAAAAATGGAAAGAACAAAGTAGTATATCGTGATGGACATCTGACCTCATTTTTCCATTTATTCCTGAAAATGAATATCTACCGTGATAACTGCTACCATTGTCCATATGCAAGAAAAGAGAGAACAGCTGATATCACAATCGGCGATTATTGGGGAATCTATGAAGAGCACGCTGATGAGATGAAGCACAGTACAATGTCAAATTCAAAGGGAATCTCCTGTGTTCTTCTTAACTCAGATAAGGGCTTGAAGATATTTGAACAGTTAATGCCGCAGATGGACTATTTCGAATCAACGGTGGACAAGATCGCAAAGCACAATATGCAGTTGAGAGAGCCGACACAGTATACTGATGAGCGGTTCAAACTGTTTGATCTATATAAAAATGCAGGATATGAAGGAATTGAGAAGTATTTTCAGAAGAGTATCCGATTCAAGAAATATTTCTATCAGTTAAGAAGTATGGCTCCTAAGGGATTAAAGAGGAAGCTGAAACAAATGATAGCAAAAGTCAGAGGGTAATTAAGACGAGGAGAGCATTATGAAAAAGATTCTGGTTGTTATGTCTACTTTATATAATGGAGGCGCAGAACGCAGTCTGGTTAATTTCTTAAATGAATTGCCACAGGATAAATATGAGATTGATCTGTTGCTTTTTAAACGGGAAGGAATGTTCATGAAGCAGCTTCCCTCCTACGTTAAGGTATTGGACACACCAAAGGAATTAAAGCAGTTGTATGGAAGTGTCAAGAAGGCAGGTGCTCTTATGCCGGTCAAGGTAGCAGGCACAGCAGTTGCTACAGCACTTACAAAGAACTCCCGTGAAAAGAGAGGATTTCGCTGGAAATATTTTTATGGTCCGAGAATCCCTCAGATGAAAGAAAAGTATGATCTGGCGATTGCCTATATATC
>CAVBMG010000154.1:2185-3571 GCA_963596435.1 Agathobacter sp. | reverse complement strand
ATTCCTTCATCTCCTGCGAAGAACGAAGTTCTTCAGATGGAAACCGAAGGTTTACATTGTTTACAATTTTTAAAGGTTTTGTTCTCTGAACAATCCTATCGTTTCATTTCTGAAACTTTCTCAATAGAATTTTCAGGGTTGCATTACTGTTTATTTGTCAAGGTTCTGTCTGCTTGTCTCATTTGCGACAGCTTTAATAGATTATCATGTCTGTCGTTTTTTGTCAAGCACTTCTTAACATAATTTTAAATTATTCTTAAAATCTGTTATGTATCTTCGCTGTGTTCATCAGCGACATTTGCTATAATAGCACTACCGTCTTCATATGTCAACATTAAATTGTATCTTTTTTCATTTATTTCTAACTTTCCCCAAAAACAGCATAAATTCTATTGCAACGCATTATACATTTTGGTCTTCATAAGTAAATTGTATCAATTGAATATCAATTTATGTAATTTGCAAATCCATATTTTATCATTATAAATTGCATTTTATGATTTACGTGATAATCATAAAATATTCATATCCCTGATTATATTTTATGATGTCATGGGCTCAAGATCTAAAATCATATGAGCTTATTCATAGTTGTTTAAAAGACCTTGAACCCAACATCATTTTATGAGGGAACCTCTTATTTATCACCAATTTTTATTGCAATTCCAAATCCTGCTGCAAATGTAACAATGCTTATCAAAAGTACGCTGACACTGAATCCTGCAAAATTACTGCATACAAGTATGGCAATCGGAGAAGCCGCAATCAATCCGATAATTGCACAATATGCATAGACCGGATATTTTTCAAAAATTATCTCTATGATTTTGGCAATTCCCAATATTCCAATCAGAACACCAATCCCAAAAGGAAGTAAAATAGCAATTCCATGAAGTATCCCTGCCATATCCAACGTAATTACCGCTGTACAAAAAGCTGTGATCTGTTGAATAATCGGTTGATAATAGCCCAATATTAATAAAACCATTGAACCGCTGACTCCAGGAATGATCATTGTCGCTGCTGCAATAATTCCTACCAGAACCAGCTTGATCATTGGCACGATTCCAAGATTCAATGTCACCTGTCTGCTTCCATTGCCTCCCATCATAGCCATTCCTACTACCAGTGCAAAAAACAGTAATCCGGCAAGTATATGTCCAAAAGATAATTTATGTGATTTTACTTTTGTAACAACAGGTGGTAATCCTCCTGCAATCAATCCAATAAACAATAAATTCGTAGGTATCGGATAATATTGAAATAGTGCCTCTATCACGAAAGTAAGTGCCACCAGTGCAATCCCTGCTCCTGCAAATATCGGCAAAAGAAATTTCATGCTTTCTTTGAATTCTGACAAAATATGTGTAATGCAATGTATAAGCC
>CAVBMG010000154.1:0-2175 GCA_963596435.1 Agathobacter sp. | reverse complement strand
GTATAAGCCTGTCATAAATCCCCATTGAAACCGCTAATGTCCCACCACTGACTCCGGGCATAATATTAGCAATCCCGATCATCATACCTTTTATTATATTTTTAAACATATTCATTTATATATAGCCATGCCTTTCTTCATAGATTATATGATTAATTCTGCATGGCTATTCCTTTTGGTCCATCCGTATCCTGAATATAAATGATATGATCATACCTGTGCCTGATATACCATATATCATGTATATGTATTTGCCTGCATTTTTGCTGTGATATTGCTGCTAACAGGGCAATAATATATATACCAAAGCAAAGACTGCTTTTACCTGACACCACACTTCTATAACTGTTTCTGATCAGCCTGAAAAAATGTTCCTGCTGTATCAATTGTTCTGTCGCTAAAAAAACATTGTCATGTTCAAGCTTTGAAATCTGATTAATACAGTCATCATTTATCATTCTGACATTCTCTGCTTTGTGAAAACAAAACAAGACCTGAGTGTTCTGCTCAAGTCTTGTTCTGCAATCTATACTTATCAAAACTATAATCAATGAACATATCAGAAGATACTTCTTCCAGTGTCTGCTTATATACATATTTACTCCTGTGCTGTCATTCTTCTATTCAGAATAACAGACACCCTGTAAAAATGCAAGCAAACTAGATCTTAAATCTTCCAATCAGTTCTACCATGGCTTCAGCCTGGCTCTTCTGTTCCTCACTGATTGCTGCTGTTTCTTCCGATGTTGCCGAGTTATTATCAACAATTCCAGCAATCTCTGCTATATTGTCATTAATGCGTCCTATGCTATTCTCCTCACGTGCAAACTGGTCTACAATTCTCTGGATTCTTTCTCCTACTTCTGTAGAACTCATTACAACATCTTCCATGTTAGCTGCTGCTTCATCTGCTATTGTTGTACCATTCTGTACAGCTGCTATCGTTGTTTCAATTAACTGCGCTGTCTTTCCAGCAGCCTGTGAAGACTCTTCTGCCAGCTTCTTAACCTGTTCAGCAACGACAGTAAATCCTTTTCCTGCCTCTCCAGCTCTTGCTGCTTCTATTGCTGCATTTAAAGCTAATAAATTCGTTTCTGTTGCAATATCCTCTATTGCTCCTATAATAGAACTTATTTTTTCTGAGCAGCTGCTGATTTCCTGTATTGCATCCTTCAATTCTTCCATTTTGACATTTCCTGCTGTTAGTGTAGACGCTGAAAGATTTGAAATTTTAACTGCTTCCTCGGCATCCTTCTTATTGGAAGCAATAATTGTATTTAACTCATTTATATGCTCTGCTACAACCGATACCTGCCCAGCCTGGCTTGTACATGCTGTTGCCAGATTATCTGCTGCATCTGCCAATTGTCCTGCACCACAGTTAATCTCTCCTGAAGCTTCCTGAATAGTAGTAACTGTCTGCTTCATTTCATCTGTAATCCTGTTGAAGGCATCCCGAATCAACTGATAATCACCTACATACTCCTGTCTTATAGTAACCTGATAATTGCCCTGTCCCATTTGGTCTAAAATTGATGTGATTTCACCTATTATATTAGTCAAGCTGGACTTCATGTAGTAAATTGCTTCTACCATTCTTCCAACCTCACTGTCATCCTTCTGCATATAGAACTCACTATGAAGATCTCCAGCTGCCAACTGTGTCATTTGGTCGGACGCATTTATAATTGGCTGTAAAAGTTCTTTGGATGCAAACCTGGTTGTATATAATATCTGATTTACAAGAGCCATGAAAGAAACAAGGAAACACAAAGCTGCTACTATTTCTATGAATGCTAATATGTTCTTTTTGCGCTCCATTCTTGTCTGAATCGTTGTTATTGCATCATCTGTTATTGCATTAATCTGCTGTATTGTTTCTCCATACTGGTCGCCAAACACATAATCAATAGCACTTTGCATATCACCATCAGCAACAGAACTCATCGCAGCTTCTTCCAGCGGAACCAGACCATTGGATAATCCTGCAATCTGGTTCAATTTATCCCATTCCTCTGCTTTAATATCATTCTCTTCCAGTCCAGCCCATGCTATGTCTCGATTCTTATCTTCATTCAGTTCTTTCATATATGCATCATAATACTGCTGGTCTCCGGTTACTGAATATGCCTGCACAGCAGCCGTTAATGCTTTTGAGCCGAGTCTATACTGATT
>CAVBMG010000153.1:0-3712 GCA_963596435.1 Agathobacter sp. | reverse complement strand
CACAGAACGATTCTATTAATCATATTTCATCTGAGATTGAACAGATTTCCAGCTTATCAATAGACCTGGAACAGCATTTTACCAAATAGAAATCAGAAGACGGGCAAGTGACAGTAGTGTCATTTGCCCATTCATTTTATTTCTCATGAATCTGTTTGCCACTTAAATGTTCTATGGTGATTTCATAAAGCTGGACGGCTTTGAGAGATCTGTTCATTTCTGCATCCATTTCTTCTTTATTGGGATAATATTTCATAGCAAGTTCTCTTACTCTTGCTTCTGTGATTGCGCTGTCGTCAATGAGATGACATCTTCCAAAGACAACGGTGCTTTGCATATAGGGAGCCCAGTCATCTTCCTTGAAGTGTTCGTTTCCGTATACAGTGAAACAGACTTTATCGTCTTTTTTCAGGGAATCTATTTTGTGACCTGCCTTGGCGCCGTGGAAATAGATTTTGCTATGTTCCATGTCATAGAAGTAATTAACAGGGATTGCATAAGGGTATCCGTCATCACCATTTACAGCAAGGACACCACGTTTCTCATGATACAGAAGCTCTTTTGCCGCTTCATTTGAAATTGCTCTTTGTGCTCGTCTGATTGGTCTGAACATTTTACAAGCCTCCTTTGTATTCAGCAGAATTTTGGTTATATAGTATCTTATTTTATGTTTCAAGGCAAGCAAAATCCTTTTATTTTTCAGGATGCAAATGTCAGCTGGAATATGTTATACTTTATCTATCATATCAGATACGTAAGGCGATAAGCTTAGGAAATCAGGAATAACGAGTCGGGGGAAAACATATGAAGAATCCACATATACGTGTTGTATTTAGAATTATTATAGGTCTGCTGCTGATTACACTGTTGGTTTCAGAATATACGTTTATTCTGCAAAATAATTACAGCAACGCAGCAGTGGAAGAAGCCGTGAACAGAGATACGCAATGTGCGGATGCAATTCATAAGCTGGTGTCAAATAAATTCACAAGAGAAGACTTTGAGACAATTACAACGATAGAAGATATGGATACCGAGCGGTATTTGGAGCTGCAGCAGGATCTGAATGAATTGCGTTCTTTAAATTCCACCCGTTATTTATATACGGCTAAAAAAGGTGATGACGGCAAACTGATCTACCTGATAGACGGCCTTGATCTGGACGCAGATGATTTTGCCTATCCCGGTACTTATATTGAGGATGAAATGATTCCTTATATTAATGAAGCATTATCTGGAAAAATCATATATTCACAGCAAATCGTAGATACTACCTGGGGACATATATTTACTGCCTGTTATCCGGTAAGAGCTTCTGATGGAACGGATGATATCATAGGGGCACTCTGTATGGAGATGGACATGGAGAGCACATATACCTATATGGAAGCCAGTAACCGTAAAACATTTCAGACCGCTGTAATAGCGATAGCGGTATTCTTCATTCTTGGAGTTGTAGGATATATTTATCTTAGAAAACAGAAGCAGCTGGAAGCCGAACAACAGAGTCAGCTGGAAAAGGCACTGAAAGCGGCAGATGCAGCCAATGCGGCAAAATCCACATTCCTGTTTAATATGAGCCATGACATACGAACACCAATGAATGCAATACTGGGTTTTACAGAATTGGCTGAGAAAGATACGCAGACATCGGACCAGACCAGAGAGTATCTGGAGAAAATCAGGATAAGCGGCAATAAAATGCTTTCCATTATAGATAATGTCCTGGAATTATCAAGGATTGAATCGGGAAAGGTAACTTTAGAGGAAACGGCGATGGCTGCAGGCAGTGTGTTTGATGACTGCCTGGTAATGGTAGAGCCGGAGATCAAGAAGAAGAACCAGAAGCTGACAGTTTCCAAGGAAATTATACATCCGTATGCATATATGGATACAACACGTATTACGGAGATTATTCTGAACCTTATCAGTAATTCCATCAAATACACCCCGGAAGGCGGAGCCATTCACTGTGCGATCAGTCAGAAGCCAGATAACAGAGAAGGCTGGTTTATTCTGGAGATATCGGTAGCAGATAATGGTATAGGCATGTCTGAGGAGTTTCAGAAGCATATATATGAGTCTTTTTCAAGAGAACGCTCTTCTACAGCAAGTGGAATAACCGGCAGCGGACTTGGTATGGGAATAGTAAAGAAGCTGATTGACATGATGGAAGGAACCATTGAGTTAAAAAGCAAACTGGGAGAAGGAACTTCTTTCGTGGTTCATATTCCATGCCGTATTGCCACACTTGAAGACACACAACCCAAGAAAGCCAAGGATGCCCTGAACAAAAAAGACATAGAAGGCATGCGCATTTTACTGGCTGAAGACAATGATCTGAATGCTGAAATCGCGATTACATTATTGGAAGAAGTCGGATTCCTTGTAGACAGGGCAGAAAATGGCGTAGAATGCATAGAAATGCTGAACAGCAAAGAGGATTATTACTATTCTCTGATTTTGATGGATGTTCAGATGCCAGTATTAGATGGTTATGAAGCAACGAGAAAAATCAGAAGAATGGATGATAGAGAAAAGGCAAGCATCCCCATTATTGCAATGACGGCAAATGCTTTTGCAGAAGATAAGGAGAAAGCATTTAATGTTGGAATGAATGACCATATAGCCAAACCAATTGATATGAATAAAGTAATTCCAGTTATTAAAAAATATATTAGACGAAATACGTTATAAAAACCTTGACCTAAAGTTAACTTTATGGTTTATGATGATGCTATCATAAAGTTCAGGAGGTTTTATAAATGTATACAAATACTTTAACTTTAACGAATGGTGTTAAAATTCCACAGTTGGGTCTTGGTACATGGTTTATAGATGATTCCAACGTGGCAGAGGCTGTAAAGGAAGCTGTTAAACTGGGCTATCGTCATTTCGATACAGCACAGGCTTACGGCAATGAAAGAGGTGTAGGAGAGGGTATCAGAACCTGTGGTATTCCCCGTGAAGATTTGTTCGTAGTATCTAAGGTTGCAGCAGAGCATAAGACTTATGAAGAAGCAAAGCAGGGAATTGATGAAACATTGTCCAAGATGGGACTTGATTATCTTGATATGATGATTATTCACAGCCCACAGCCATGGGTAAAGGTCAACCAGTGTGATGACCGTTATGTAGAGGGTAATCGTGCCGCATGGCGTGCATTGGAAGAGGCATACAAAGAAGGTAAGCTGCGTGCCATAGGTGTGTCCAATTTCCAGATTGGTGATCTGAACAGCTTGATGGAGGCTTGTGAGATTAAGCCTATGGTAAATCAAATTCTGCTTCATATCAGCAACACGCCATTAGAACTGGTAGAGTTCTGCCAGAAGAATGGTATTGCAGTAGAAGCATATTCTCCAATTGCTCATGGTGAGATTCTGCATCAGCGGGAGATTGCAGCTATGGCTGATAAGTATGGTGTTTCTGTTCCACAGCTTTGCATCCGTTATGTATTGCAGCTTGGAACTATTGCACTGCCTAAGACTGCTAATCCTGCTCATATGGAGAATAATGCACAGGTTGACTTTGAAATCGAAGCAGGAGATATGGAGCTGCTGAAACACTTCAAGCACATTGAGAATTATGGTGCAAGCAGTGCTTTCCCTGTATATGGCGGTAAGATGTAATAAAAGTGCAGTTTAAGGAGAAGAAGTTCTAGTCACGCCACTGGTCTGACAGTTCGGTTCTTTTGCCACGTACGTGATGTAAG
>CAVBMG010000152.1:0-3928 GCA_963596435.1 Agathobacter sp. | reverse complement strand
TTCCAACAACAGCAGCAAATTCTAACTGGTACGGGGCGGCTTTTGAAGCCGCCCTTTTTGCTGTGAATGGATATTTTTTAATTGACGCATTTTGTATATGAATGTAATATAAGGTTATGAGAAAATATGAGTTGATAGCTCCCTGTCATTTTGGACTGGAAGCCGTATTAAAAAAAGAAATTATTGATCTGGGTTATGATGTACTGCTCGTAGAAGACGGACGTGTAACCTTCCTGGGCGATGAAGAGGCAGTGTGCCGTGCAAATATCGGTCTGAGGACAGCTGAGAGAATCCTTGTGAAAGTAGGAACCTTTCATGCAGAGACCTTTGACGAATTATTTGAAAATACAAAGGCACTTCCCTGGGAGGAATACATACCGGCAGACGGCAGATTCTGGGTAGCCAAGGCAGCCAGTGTTAAGAGCAAGCTGTTCTCCCCGTCAGATATTCAGTCAATCATGAAAAAGGCGATGGTAGAGCGCCTGAAGAATATCTACCATATTAACTGGTTCAAGGAAGATGGAGCCAATTATCCTGTCAGAGTATTTCTGATGAAGGACGAAGTGACCGTAGGGCTGGATACGACAGGGGATTCCCTGCATAAGCGTGGTTATCGTAAATTTACAGCCAAGGCTCCTATAGCAGAGAACCTGGCAGCAACCATGATCATGCTGACTCCCTGGAGAGAGGACAGAATACTGGTAGATCCCTTCTGCGGAAGTGGTACGATTCCTATAGAAGCTGCTATGATGGCTGCCAATATGGCACCAGGCATGAAGCGTGGATTCACCGCCCTGAAATGGGAGCAGGTGGTGCCCAGGGTATACTGGGATGATGCCTATGATGAAGCACGTTCCATGGTGGATATGTCCGTAGAGACACATATCTATGGATATGATATTGATGAAGAAATGGTTCGTATTGCAGGTCAGAATGCGCATCTTGCAGGTGTAGAGAAGCTTGTGCATTTTGAACAGAGACCGGTAGCGAAGCTTGCAAGTGAAGATAAATACGGATTCCTGATCACGAATCCTCCCTATGGTGAACGTCTGGAAGAGAAAGCCAATATTCCACCACTTTACCGTAAGCTTGGAGAACGCTTCAAGGCTCTGGATACCTGGTCATTGTATCTGATTACTTCTTATGAAGATGCACAGAAGGACATCGGAAGAAAAGCCGATAAGAACAGAAAGATCTATAACGGTATGATGAAGACATATTATTATCAGTTCCAGGGACCTAAGCCACCCAGAAAGGCATAAGCTATGGTCAGTCATTTGGGACAGGATAAGTTATACAGACATGCGGTAATATGGACAATTATATTTGCAGTAGCAAGCTGTGCTGTTATGGTCATTTTTAAAATGAATGAAGCCTACTTTGATTCCTATAGTGTAGTGCTGCTTCAAGAGGACAATGCCCCACAGGAACAGACAAACGCTGCCAGATATAATATGAAGGTAGAATTGGAAGATAAGGCACAATCAGAACTGATTCTTCCGCTGACACAGAAACTGAGCGCTGACCATGTAACAGTGAGGGAAGACTTCGTAGAGGACAAACTGGTAGTAACCATGAAGGGCGCTGCCTCCTGTCTGGAGTCAGGCTCTCTGGTGACGATAGATTCCAATATTCTGGATGCTGTTGGTGTATACAGGCAAGAGGAAGACATTGTCCTGGAGATGTACTGTAAGGATACATATGGTTATGAACTGAGCCTGGAAGAGAATCAGCTGGTGGTATCTTTTGTGCCGCTTAGAAGCCAGTATCAGATCGTATCTGTAATTTATGTTCCGTTAAAAGACAGAGAGAGACTTGTCAATCAGGACATGCAGGAACTGGATAAAATAGCCAGAGCGTATGGAATGAAGGTCTATAAGACCTGGCAGATGCAGACAGAGTACTCACAGCAGCAGGTCGTTGATTTTGCCAATCAGATACATGCAGATATGCTGCTTGGCATTGGCGTGGAAGAAGGTGCCGGGCAGGACAGGATCGAGACATTGTGCAATGCAGGATATTTTATCCCGGATTTTGGAGGGGTAGACCTTGCAGCTGTTATGACAGACAGTATGAACCGTGTATACAGCGCTTTGGAAATTCAGGTGATGGATGCAGGGGAAGACTATACGTTGATACATGATGCATCCGTTCCGGCAGCGATGACCCTCTATTATACGAAGCAGGCGGCAACAGGCAGACCTGAGACAGAATATGATATGAACAGAAAGCTTATCAATGCACTGACAGATATGTATAAGCAGGTCTTGTCAACGTATTTTACTTCAGAATAATAGTGGCGTTTTGTACATATTAGAAATGAGGATGAAAATGAAGGCAGATAGAATTATTTTTGCGACAGGTAATGAAGGGAAGATGAAAGAGATCAGAATGATCCTTGCAGATATGAATCTTCCAATCCAATCCATGAAAGAAGCAGATATTCATATAGATATAGAAGAAAACGGACAGTCTTTTGAAGAAAATGCACTGATCAAGGCAAGAGCAGTTGCGACAGCAGCGCAGCAAAAAGGCATTCAGGCTGTAGTTCTTGCAGATGATTCAGGGCTTGAGATTGATTATCTGAATAAAGAGCCGGGAATTTATTCTGCAAGATATATGGGAGAAGACACATCCTATCATATTAAGAATGCGAACCTGATTGAAAGACTTGACGGTGTGGAAGATGAGAAGAGAACTGCACGCTTTGTCTGTGTGATAGCAGCAGTATGCCCGGATGGAAGTGAGCATGTCACCAGAGGTACGATAGAGGGCGGAATCGGATATGAGGAGAAAGGTGAGAACGGATTCGGATATGATCCAATCTTCTATCTGCCGGAGTATCATTGCTATTCTGCAGAGCTTGCACCGGAGGAAAAGAATAAAATCAGCCATCGTGGCAAAGCATTGGAAGAAATGAAGACTGTACTGATGAAAGAAATGTAAAAAGGAAGTGTGAAAAAACCATATATGGTAGTTTTTTTACACAGCAAATTTGTGCCTTTGGCACAAATTTGCAAGTTATGGAAAGGCATGGTCATTAATATGAAAATATTGATCGTGAGCGATACACATCATAGAAATGAGAATTATTTAAAAGTATTGCAGAAGGTCGGCAGGGTGGATATGGTGATCCACCTTGGCGATGTAGAAGGCAGTGAATATACGATTCAGGAGGCAGCAGGCTGCCCTGTTGAGATGGTTTGCGGCAATAATGATTTTTTTTCTGAACTTCCTTCAGAAAAGACTTTACAAATAGGTAAGTATCGTGTTATGATAACACACGGTCATCGATATTACATAGGAATGGGTAATGAAATGCTGAAACAGGAAGCCATTGCACATGGCGCCGATATCGTGATGTATGGACATACCCACAGACCGGTAATAGAGATAGACAGTGACATCATAGCAATCAATCCGGGAAGTCTTTCTTTTCCGAGACAGGAGAATCGCAAACCTTCCTATATTATAATGGAGATTGACGCTGCTGGTGATGCTCATTTCACTCTCAATTATCTCGATTAAAACTTTTTGAAAAATAAAATAAAAAAAGTGTTGACAATTGAGATGAACTAATATATAATAACTTTTGTCGCTGTGAGAGACAAGGAAATGTAAGCAAGACAAAGTTCTTGATTTTACATAGACCGGGGTGTGGCTCAGCTTGGCTAGAGCGCCTGCTTTGGGAGCAGGAGGTCGCAGGTTCGAATCCTGTCACCCCGATTCAAAATCAAACAGCAACCGTACATGCGGGTGTAGTTCAATGGTAGAACACCAGCCTTCCAAGCTGGATACGTGGGTTCGATTCCCATCACCCGCTTTCCATTTGCGAAAGCAATATGGCAATTGCAAATGTGAGCAAATGTGTTCGTAGCTCAGCTGGATAGAGCAACGGCCTTCTAAGCCGTGGGTCGGGGGTTCGAAT
>CAVBMG010000151.1:0-3931 GCA_963596435.1 Agathobacter sp. | reverse complement strand
TCACAGATCAGATTAAGGATGGCAAGGACATCTTTGGACGAGATGCCAGGTTTATCAGATGTGAGATAGATGAAAGCTATCCCAGGTATATCAGAGAACATCAAAAAGAACTGGATTTCTTGATTCTGCATGAAGAAAAGCCTGTGGAACATGCTCTTAGAAGAGCCAAGGTAACAATTAAGGATAGGTGTTACCAGATAGAAGTAGGATGCAAACGACTGATAAAGAAAATAATTGGTAGAGGTTAGAACATGGCAAAAGTATCAATCTGTGTGCCGACTTATAACAATGCATCGGAAGTGAAGAGACTGTTACAGTCTATTCACAGGCAGAATTATATGGATTATGAAGTGAATATATCTGATGATTCTACAAATGATGAAACAGCAGAACTGATAGAACGGGTCATCATGAAATGGAATTGGCAGGACAGAATGCATTATATCCATAATGTGAAACCGTTAGGGCATATTTATAACTGGAATGCGGCTATCAAGATGGCAGCAGGGGAATATATTAAAATTATGTTCAGTGATGACTGGTTTACAGACAGTGACAGCCTTGGAACATTTGTAAGTATGCTTGACGAACATCCCAAAGCTAACCTTGCCTTTTCAGGGAGTATGCAAGTACTGTTGGACGGACAGGACATCGAGCAAGTAAAACATCTGAATAAACAGGTAACAGAGCATGGAAATGCATATGCAAGATATGCAGAAGATGCTTTCATAGAACGTCTGCGCAGAAATTATAAGCTGTTCTTTCTGGGAAATCAGATAGGAGCACCAAGCGCCGGTATTTATCGCAGGGGAGAACAACTGGTATTGTTTGATGAGAAGAGCAACTGGGCTTCCGATATGTTCCTTTACTTTGATTTATTACAGGCAGATCATGAATTTGTGTATACAAGAGAGCCGTTGATTTCTATTGGAATGCACGAGAACCAATATACTGAGACATTTACAGAGCGGGATATGAGAATTTATAATGACTATCGTTATCTGTATACAAAGTATGAATTGCAGGATTGTCAGGAATGTCGGGAATATTTCACGGAGAAATTTATCATTAAATATCATAAAGGACTCGAGGAAGCAAGGGCATTGGGAATTGATGCAAGAATGTATTGGAATAAGTGGTGGATGGAACAGAGAGAAACTATTAGATGCTTTGTGAATCATAGATTTCAAAAATTAAGCCATAAAGGATGAATAATAAGGATACAGAAGCATGAGTAAGAAGATATGGATAGCAGAAGCTGTAATTATTGTACTGTTAATAGTAGCTTCTATAGGAAAGAAAAATACAGTAATATTTAATGAATCAAATACAGAAGTATATGGTGAAGCTGTTAATTATTCGACATCTGATCATACGTATTCAGTAAATGCAGCTGATATCGGCAGTGATATTGATTTATCGCAGGGTTATGCCATGGTTGGAAACAAATGTATGCCAATTTATCCTGGAGCATATACAATCAGGATTCAATATACCAGTCAGACTAATTATGAAGTTACAGCGGGAAATAGTGCTAATGTAGCGGGATGGGTACAGGTACGATCCTATGAAAATCCATCTAATGTCAGGTATAATACAATACAGCTGGTAGATGGATATACAGAACAGACAGACAGGATGTGGATTACATCCTTGTCTACAGTTAAAGATCTGGATTTTAAGATTTTCTTTGCAGGGACAGGAACACTTCAAGTACAAAGTATTGTAATTGAGGAACTGTTAATATGGCGAGTGACACGCGTTCTGGGTGTTATTCTGCTAATTGCACTGATGAATTTTTGCTATATATATTTTTTTAGCAAAAAGAAAGTTTCTGACAGAAATATTATAGCGGGAATTATGCTGACGATTTTTGTATCCAGTTTACCAGCTTTTAATGACTTTGTGGTAGGAGGACATGATCTTCCCTTTCATTTGTCAAGGATTCTGTCACTTGGCAGGACATTGGAATCAGGCAGAATATGGGCACCAATAGAATATGATATGGTAAATGGATATGGATATCCCACACCATTATTCTATGGACAGCTATTTCTGTATTTACCTGCTTTTCTGTATCTTATGGCAATTCCCATACATACATGTTACCAGATATATGTTATTTGTATCAATGCGGCGACTTGTCTGATTAGTTATTATTGCTGTAAAAAGATCAGTAAAAATTCTCAGATTGCATTATTTGGAGCAGCGTTCTATACACTGGCAGCATATCGAATCAGCAATGTATATGTACGTGCAGCTGTAGGAGAATATACTGCAATGGTATTTTTACCATTGGTTGTATTGGGGTTCTGGCTTGTTTATACAAAAGATGAGAAAGAGATTACCTGGAAAGAATATCTGCCTATTATAATTGGTTTGACTGGAGTTCTGCATAGTCATGTGCTTTCTACAGAAATTACGGCGGTATTTATTATGATTACCTGTATTATATTGTGGAAACGAACTATTCAAAAGAATAGATTTATTGCATTGTGCAAAGCAGCAGGGATAACAATTCTGGTTAATTTAGCATTTCTGGTTCCCTTCCTAGATTCAATGAAAATGAATACATCCGTGAAGAAGGCAGAAGCAGGAACCTTGCAGGAATCCGGTGCATATTTGGTTCAGTTATTCGGAGTGTTCATGACATCCAGTGGTAAGTCTCTGGAGAAGCTTCAGGGAGATATGCCGATTTGTCTGGGATTTGCCAGCCTTATAGGTCTTGTATTATTTGCGTGGTGCTATAGTAAAAGAGATGAGTGGAAGACTGATAGCGAAATAGATATTAAGGCGGGCGCAGTAGCTGTAGTGCTTGCTGTAATAGCAATTTTGTTTTCTCTGGCAGCCTTTCCGTGGGATAGTTTGAAGCTGATAAATAAAACACTTGGAAAATATGCCTGCGTAATTCAGTTTCCATGGAGATACCTTACGATAGCAACGGTACTGTGTACATTTGTTGCTATAATTGCAATTGTGTATATGTATCGATTTGATAAAGTAAAAGAAGCCAAAGTATCAATGACGATAATGTTAGTATTTGTAATAATAAATGCGGGACATTTATATATGGAATATACGAATGTATCTATTACAACTCAACTATACGCGGCTGCTAGCCCGAAAGATACAATTGCGAATATCTATGGAGGAGAATATCTGTTGGATGGGACGGATACGGTAGCTTGTTTGTCCAGACAGGTGACACCGTCTACGCAGGAAGTAATAACTAATAATTATGTATATAATAATGGCGTTACGACATTAGAATGTATCAGTAATAGTCAACAACAGACTTATGTAGAAATCCCTGTATTTAATTATACACATTATCATGCTTATGACATGGAATCAGGTGATGAACTGGAGATTACACAGGGAACTAATCAATGTATCAGGGTTATATTACCTGCAGGATTTCAAGGTAAAATACAAGTAAAATACGTGATACCAGTGGTATGGTATATTGCATCTGTTATCTCTATGATTACCTGTTTGGGAATGGTAATCTATTATCTCTTGCAGAGAAGGGCAGGATTAAGGAATTAAGATGAAAATACAGAAGTCACAGAAGATATATTGCATTCTTTTGGGAATAACTTGTTTGCTGTTTTGTGGATTATATATCAGTTTAATTTTTAATCAGAATATATGGACAGATGAAGCGTATACGATTCAATTGATCAGGGAAAATTCATTTACAGGAATCATTACGGGAACTGCGAATGATGTACATCCACCTCTTTACTATTTGATGTTAAAGATATTTATCAATGTATTTGGAGATAGTATACCTGTCTATAAATTATTTTCTATATGTCCATTAGTATTATGTTTTGTTTTGGCAGGCACAAAGATCAGAAGATATTGGGGAGAACAGACATCTCTTTTATTTGTATTTTTTATCAATGCGATTCCCTGTCTGTTAGAA
>CAVBMG010000150.1:1699-4009 GCA_963596435.1 Agathobacter sp. | reverse complement strand
GAAAAAGATCACGAAGATTCTCATGATAGTATGTATCACAAGACTTCTCAGTGATGCTGTATCATGGGCATTTGATGGAGTTCCCGGTCTTTTTTGGGGAATTATAACAAGATGCAGTAATTATATTACATTTGTGTCAAATGACCTTGTGTCTGTGTTTTTTTCAATATTTATATGGGAGCTGGTCAGAAAAGAAAATGAGAAGCCGGGTATTGTGCTAAAAGCATATTGGACGCTTGAAGCGATAGCCATAGGCGCACTGACCTTGAATCTGTATTTTGGCTGGTTCTATTCTATTGACAGCAGCAATGTATACAGTAGAGGAAATTACTATCAACTGACTCATGTTGCACCTATTGCAGCATTACTTGTGATACTCTGGCTGCTTATTAAGTATCATGATAAATTCAATAAAAATCTGAAGTTTCTGGGATGGTCTTATTTTGTTCTGATGGCAGGGGCGACTGCATATGAGTATATGAACTTTGGGCTGTCACTTCAGACTTATGCGCAAACCTTTTCCGCATTGGTGGCTTTTTTCGTAGGTGAGATAGAGCTACGACAGAATCTGTTTTTAACACAGGACAGACTGAGACAGAAGAATGAAGAATTAAATGAGGAAGAGAAGAAAGTAAAAGCTGCATTAGAAGCAGAGCTGGAAAAGGACAGGGCACTAAGAGAGCAGCAGAGTCAGCTTTCTCTTGCACTTACAGCTGCGCAGCAGGCGAACAAGGCAAAGACGATGTTCCTTAACAGTATGTCGCATGATATCAGAACTCCTATGAATGCGATTATTGGTTTTACTGCACTTGCACAGACGCACATTAATAATACCGAACAGGTACAGGACTATCTTGCAAAAATTAATACATCCAGTACACATCTGTTGAGTCTTATTAATGATATTCTGGACATGAGCCGTATTGAAAGCGGCAGTGTAAAGCTGGATGAGAAACCTGTACATATACCGGATCTTCTGCATGATCTGCGTACTATGATTCAGGGATTGATTAACTCAAAGCAGCAGAATCTCTATATTGATACGCAGGATGTGCAGAATGAAGATGTTATAACGGACAAGCTGCGACTGAACCAGATTCTGATTAATATTGTAGGAAATGCCATTAAGTTTACACCTGTTGGTGGGGATATTATTATTCATCTTGTGGAAAAACCCTGTATGATAAATGGATATACAACCTACGAATTTTCCATTAAGGATACTGGTATTGGAATGTCGGCAGAGTTCATAGGTCATGTGTTTGATACCTTTGCAAGAGAGCAGTCTGCTACAGTAAGTGGAATTCAGGGGACTGGCCTTGGTATGGCAATCACCAAAAATATCGTCGAAATGATGGGCGGAACGATTGAAGTAGAGAGTGAGGAAGGAAAAGGCTCTAAGTTTACAGTGACTCTTACTGTCCGTCTCGCAAGTCAGCCGATTAGATATGAGCCGATTGCTGAATTGCAGGGAGCGAGAGCACTTGTAGTTGATGATGATATTGATACCTGTCGTAGTGTATGTAAGATGCTTCGAAGTATTGATATGCAGCCTGACTGGACTGTATCCGGTAAGGAAGCTATCCTTCGTGCACAGGATGCGGCTGAACTGAATGATGAGTATAAGGTTTATATTGTGGATTATCTTATGCCTGATATGAGTGGAATCGAGACAGTCCGCAGAATCCGCAGGATAATCGGAGATAATGTACCAATTATTGTGCTGACGGCATACGACTGGACTGATTTTGAGCAGGAAGCAAGAGAAGCCGGTGTAACAGCTTTTGTTGCAAAGCCTATTTTCATGTCAGAGCTAAGGAGCGTGCTGACGAAGCCTGTTCAGGTGACAGAGCAGAAATCTGAAAGTACAGAAATGTCATATGATTACAGCGGTAAGAGGGTTCTTCTTGTAGAGGATAATGAGCTGAATCGGGAAATTGCAATAGCAATTCTGGAAGAAACAGGAATGGTAATCGACAGTGCTGAGGATGGCATTGAGGCGGTTAATATCATCAATGAAGCTCCGGAAGATAAGTATGATCTGGTATTGATGGATATTCAGATGCCGAGAATGGATGGCTATACGGCAACAAGAGAAATCCGTACACTATCCAACAACAGGAAAGCGAATATTCCAATTGTCGCGATGACAGCGAATGCCTTTGATGAGGATAGAAGAAAGGCTTTTGAGTGTGGTATGAACGGACATATCGTAAAGCCTATTGATATGAAAGCAATCGCAAAAATTCTGGATCAGATTTTCAAAGAATAGAATTGCAGGTAAATTAGGACCTGGAGATGAATATGGAA
>CAVBMG010000150.1:0-1689 GCA_963596435.1 Agathobacter sp. | reverse complement strand
GAATCAAACAGAAGTAATAGAAGAGAAGGAGAATAAGATTGTAACAGGAGTAATCTGGCAGCAGTTGCTTCTGTTCTTTTTCCCGATTCTATTTGGAACTTTCTTTCAACAATTATATAATGCTGCTGATGCAATCATTGTAGGACGTTTTGTAGGTAAGGAAGCGTTGTCGGCTGTAGGTGGTGGAACAGGTACACTGATACAGTTGCTGGTAGGATTTTTTGTCGGATTATCCAGTGGAGCAACTGTAATTATTTCACAGTATTATGGAGCAAGACGGCGTGATATGGTAGGCTATGCGGTGCATACCTCTATTGCCTTTTGCCTGGTGGCAGGTGTGGGAATGATGATTGTTGGTATTACAGCAGCTCCTATGGCGCTGCGTGCCATGGGCACTCCTATAGATGTACTTGGACCATCAACCACTTATATAAGGATTTATTTTCTTGGTGTTATTGGTAATCTGCTTTATAACATGGGAGCCGGTATTTTAAGGGCAGTGGGAGATTCCAAACGACCATTATACTTCCTGATTGTAAGCTGCTTAACCAATATTGTACTGGATATTTTATTTGTTATCGGGCTTCGTATGGGTGTTGCAGGAGCAGCACTGGCAACGATTCTGTCCCAGCTTCTCAGTGCTGTCATGGTGCTTTGGGTGCTGATGAGGACACAGGATATGCACAGACTGGAATTGAAGAAAATACGTTTTGATGGACGAATGTTTCGAAGAATCATACGGATCGGACTTCCGGCAGGACTACAGTCTATCATGTATACATCTTCCAATATCCTGATTCAGTCAAGTGTCAATGCCCTGGGAACAGATACAGTGGCAGCATGGACTGCATACAGTAAGATTGACAGTCTTTTCTGGATGATTGTCAATGCATTTGGTATTTCCATTACGACATTTGTAGGACAGAATTATGGAGCTGGTCAGATAAAACGTGTACATAAGGGAGTTCGTACCTGCATGGGAATTACTGCCGTTTCTACTGTATTATTATCTTTGTTTTTATATAATTTTGCATCTGTCTGTTTCGTGTTGTTTACCACGGATGCAGGAGTTGTGGTGATTGGAGAACAGATTCTGCATTTTCTGGTACCAACGTATGTGACATATATTACGATTGAAATATTGTCAGGAGCCTTGCGTGGAGTGGGAGACAGCTGGATACCTATGGTGATCTGCTGTCTGGGAATCTGTGTATTGCGTGTGGCATGGATTCTGATAGCTGTCCCGATGAAGAACAATATTTTTACGATTGTGTTCAGTTATCCATTGACCTGGACTGTGACCAGCATTGCATTTATGCTGTATTATCTGTTCTTTAGCCGTATGAAAGTTGTAGGACGAAAGTAGTGGATAAAAATACATCGACAAAACATCTGTAATATGTTATATTTACAGTAAATAAGTCAATATTTTGCCAAATGCAAGACGACAAAATAGTGTACAGCACCACAGAGCGCTGTCCTAAAATATGAAAAAACTAAGTGAAATAAGTAAGCTGTTAAAGTTGCGATGCTTGGAATAATTTAAAAATAGGGAATAGTTCAATGTGATGTTGGACAATTCCCTATTTTTTAGGATATAAAATATAATCTTGAAAATGTCACATTATCAACAGAAAATGCAATACTTGGTCAATTTTGTGTTGGGAGAGACTTGTAGTAACTTATAGG
>CAVBMG010000149.1:0-4114 GCA_963596435.1 Agathobacter sp. | reverse complement strand
CTATTCAGAACTACATGCGCAAAAAAACACAGTACCTAATTAAAGATACTGTGTTTTATAAATGACATTTTAATATTAATTACTGCTGAGCAACATCCTTCATGGAGAAGCTGATTCTGCCCATCTTGTCCTTACCAAGGCAAACTACTGTTACAACATCACCTAATGTAAGTACATCTTCTACATGGTTGATTCTTTCCTTGGAAATCTTGGAAATATGAACCATACCTTCTTTACCAGGTGCAAATTCAAGGAATGCACCGAATTCTTTGATGCTGATTACCTTGCCCTTGAATACCTGACCTTCTTCAAATTCAGTTGTGATGATCTTAATCATCTCAGCTGCCTTATCCATCATAGCCTTATCTGTACCACAGATGCTTACGAAACCATCATCTGTAATGTCGATCTTAACACCTGTCTGATCAATGATTGCGTTGATAGTCTTACCTCTCTGACCAACAACATCACCAATCTTCTCAGGCTCGATCTGCATCTGGATGATCTTAGGAGCGTACTCTCCTACTTCTTTTCTAGGCTCAGCAATAGCTGGCTTCATGCAGTTATCCATAATGTAAAGTCTTGCATCATGACATCTTGCAATTGCACCTTCTACGATAGGTCTGGTCAGACCATGGATCTTGATATCCATCTGGATTGCTGTGATACCTTCTGTTGTACCTGTTACCTTAAAGTCCATATCACCGAAGAAATCTTCAAGACCCTGGATATCTGTCAATAATACATAATCATCATCAGTCTCACCTGTTACAAGACCACAGGAGATACCTGCTACCATTCTCTTAATAGGTACGCCTGCTGCCATCAGAGACATACAGGAAGCACATGTAGAGCCCATGGATGTAGATCCGTTAGATTCAAAAGTCTCAGATACGCTTCTGATTGCGTATGGGAATTCTTCTTCTGATGGAAGTACTGGAACCAGTGCCTTCTCAGCCAGTGCACCATGTCCGATTTCTCTTCTTCCCGGTCCTCTGGAAGGCTTTGTCTCACCTACAGAGTAGGAAGGGAAGTTATAATGATGCATATATCTCTTGGTTGTTTCATTCTCGTCTAATCCGTCAACCTTCTGTGCTTCTGATAAAGGAGCAAGAGTTGTTACGTTACAGATCTGTGTCTGTCCTCTTGTGAACATAGCAGAACCATGTACTCTAGGGATAATATCTACTTCTGCTGCAAGAGGTCTGATCTGTGTGATCTGACGTCCATCGGGACGCTTATGATCCTTTAAGATCATCTTACGAACTGTCTTCTTCTGATACTGATATACAGCCTCACCAAGAATTGCAAGCCAGTCTTCGTTCTCTGCGAAAGCTTCTTCAAACTTCTCTGTGATCTGTCTGATATTCTCTTCACGAACCTGCTTTTCATCTGTGAATACAGCAACTTCCATCTCTTCAGGAGTTACGATCTCTTTCATCTTCGCAAACATATCTTCAGGGATTGCACAGGATTCATAAGCGTGCTTCTCTTTGCCAACTTCTGCAACCATCTTATTGATAAATTCAATAATTGTCTGGTTGATCTCATGGCACTTGTAGATAGCTTCGATCATCTTAGCTTCAGGAATCTCGTTTGCACCGGCTTCGATCATGATAACCTTAGTGCTTGTAGAAGCTACTGTAAGCTGTAAGTCACCGTTCTTCCACTGCTCCTGGCTTGGGTTTACGATGAATTCGCCATCAACCATACCAAGCTGTGTTGTAGCACATGGTCCATCAAAAGGAATGTCTGAAATAGCTGTTGCAATTGCTGAACCCAGCATAGCAACCAATTCAGGACGGCACTGAGGATCAACGCTCATTACCATATTGTTCAATGTAACGTCATTTCTGTAATCCTTAGGGAACAGAGGACGCATAGGTCTGTCAATTACACGGCTGGTAAGGATTGCATTCTCACTTGCCTTACCTTCTCTCTTGTTAAAGCCGCCAGGAATCTTGCCTACTGCATATAATTTCTCTTCATATTCTACGCTGAGAGGGAAGAAATCAATCCCGTCTCTTGGCTTGTCAGATGCTGTTGCTGTAGATAATACTGTTGTATCTCCATAATGCATAAATGCAGCACCATTAGCCTGTGCGGATACTCTTCCGATATCTACGGAAAGTGTACGTCCGCCTAATTCCATGCTGAAAGTCTTGAACTGTTTCTCTTTGTTTACACTGAAAGTTCCATTGTACATTTCGTTCATGTCATTCTCCTTTTCTCTTACTATTTGTGAGCTTTCCCCACATTGGCAGTTCTGTGTCCATATGGACCGTTTCTGTTTTCGTGTGGCAGAAGAAGGAGCCGAAACTACTGAAAGGAACACGAGCGTTCATGTGCTTTTCAGCGGTCTCGAGCTATTTTCCTGCCACATCTTACTATATCTTCTGCTGATACAGTATGGGCGACATGTGCCCCTGGAATAAAAACGGGCGGAATCTCTTCCGCCCTTTCTTATTGCCTAAATTATTTTCTAATTCCAAGCTTTTCAATCAGAGCACGATATCTTTCGATGTCAGTTTTCTTTAAGTAGTCAAGTAAACCACGTCTCTGACCTACCATTTTCAGAAGACCACGTCTTGAATGATGATCCTTCTGATTGTTCTTTAAATGCTCTGTTAACTCTGCGATTCTCTCTGTTAATACAGCGATCTGTACTTCAGGTGATCCTGTATCACCAGGTGTTCTTGCATACTGAGCGATGATTGCCTGTTTCTTTTCCTTAGAAATCATGTCTAAATCCTCCATTATTATAATATAATATCTGTAACCGCCAGGTACTAAGTCATGGGTCGGAGTATCCCGACACTGAGTACCGGCTCACGGTCAACGCTACCGTCAACCATACTTTGTTATTGTAGCACACAAAGAATAACCGTGCAACATAATTTTCCAAAAAAACGGTACTAATCTCACATTACAGATATCTTCTGACACCAGCCGGTGTTCTGTAATTCACACTTGAAATCTTGATTCCTGTCTTAGGACTGGATGCGTGGACAACCTGTCCACCGCCAATATAGATTGCCACATGGTTGATCTTACCATTTTTTGCATAGAATACCAGATCGCCCGGCTGTGCATCGGCAAGACTTACCTTCGTTCCCATCTGCGCCTGGGATGCAGCGTGGTGAGGCAGACTGATACCATATTTCTTAAAGACACTCATGGTAAAACCGGAACAGTCTGCACCGCTTGTAAGGCTCGTACCGCCCCATACATAAGGATTACCAATAAACTGTTTCGCATACTGTACCAATGATACCTTGGCATCTGATACACCCTGTCCATAGAGAAGTTCTGTTATGGAGACTGCTTTCTCCAGACGTTCCTCTACATCCACATAATCTCCTGATACATAGGCTTCTTCATCATCCAGAAGGAATTTGATCCAGCCATTGTCCATCACATCAACCACTTCCAGCTCCTCTTCCTGAGGAATCAGTGTAATAACTGTGGAATCTGTATTCGGCTCTTCTCTGACTTTTAATGTTTCTGTATTGACAACAGCGATCATGGAAGCAACTTCTTTGCCTCTCTCTATTGCAGCATCTCCTGTGTAGAGATAATCTGTGTTGCAGTATCCTTCTACCTTTCCTGATTTAATATGTGCCCAGCCATTCTCTATTGACAGGACTTCACATGCAGCGTCTTTCGTCAGCTTTCCTACTAACTTTGCATTTTCCGATGGCTCCTGTCTGATATTCAGGTTGTTGTCTACATGTGCAATTCCAAGATTCTGATAGCCCCAGTACAACGTCTGCTGTGTCTCCTGTGTAGATGTAGATACTGCCGCAGTGTCTGTAACACTTCTTGCACTAAGTGTCATGCTCTCCTGTGTATCCTCATCCTTCTCATCATCTTTCATTGTTTCATCAAAAACAACGCCTACTCCTGCACTGAAAGGATTCTCTTCCTTTTTATTCTGAGTTGTTATCTGTACCTGTTCGGTTCCCTGAACAGTTTCTATCTGATTATCAGTACTCTGATCGTAAGTATTCCATGCTGCATAAGCTGTCAATGTCTGTGCATTTACAAGTACCGTGATTCCAAGTACCGCCAGCAGATGCGCATATCTTTTATTTTTCATTTTATAACCATACCT